>JAPLYY010000019.1 GCA_026395315.1 Candidatus Shapirobacteria bacterium
AAAAAGTTTAAGATAGCGGAGATGCTGAGTAATGAACCCAGGTCCGAAAGTGAATTTAAAAAACGTCTACAAGCTTAATTGGTCTTATCCTACACCTCCAACAACTAAAGCCAACAAAAAGTGTTGAAGTGCCGATTGGTGAGGGCATTACCCCTCGCTTACTCTCTATCAAAATCGAGATCGATAGATAAGCATTCTGATTTAATTTACACTGATTAATCTCCGACAGAATAGGGGACCAACCAATGGCTTTCTTAAGCCCAGTTTTGAACCTGAGCTAAAGCTGGAGTAAATGATTGACCAACGTAGTTGGAAAAATCAGTTACTAAAGCACTAAGTTTAGACTTAGCATTTTTGTTTTTGACCCTGTTTTACGGCTCAATGGATCAAAGCCGGCTTGCAGTTTTTTAAAGTACAACTTCCGTCAATTCAATACATCTCCATGTTAAGAACACGCCTACTATAGCACAATTATAGGCTATTTACTAGTTCTTTCCCGATAGTAATACACCAGCCAAGAATATACCAGCATATCCAAAATCAATCCAAAAACAGCGTTAAATTGTTCAAAATAAAATCTAAACACCGACGTTAGTAAGATACTTATCAATAGCCCGTTTTTATAAAACTTAATTCCCAAGGTTCTTTTTCGGTTGATAAACAACATAATCCCGATGATAAACATCATCGATACTGCCAACTCTGAAACAATTTTCATTGCTATTAAATAACTGTCTCCTCTGGTCAGAATACTATAATTCTGATTAAATTTTTCCACCATCATTAATCTATTTTTTGAAAAAATTATTCGATAACTATCGACAATTTTGTCTATCGCATAGTAAGCACTATATACCGTCAATCCGGCCAACACCACTTTTTTCTTAAATATCCTAGTGTATGTTGATCGGGAAATCCGGGCAATCAGCGTTTCCCAGGCTGATGGTTTCGTTTTGCGATATTTTTCTTGTCGGGTTTCCAACCACCGGTAAACCAAAAAAATTATTACAAACGATACATAAATAAAAATTACTGCCGGCCGAAACCAATAGTTATTATCTTTAGTTAAAAACTTGCCTATTTCATCAATAAATAACCCCCAACCCATTCCTGCCGTTATCATTGCCCAATTTCTGGCTTTTTTACCGCCAAAAGCCGTCAGAATTAAAATACTGATCAGCATCAGTAATCCGCCCCACAGCATGTGAGCAATATGCCACACCCCAAAGGCTATTTGCATTTTTCCGGTAATCTCAGACCACAATCTCATCCCCAGCACCGCTACCACTGCCCACACCAGCAGTGTCAGAATTTCATCTGAGGCATCATTTCTTTCCACCCAACCTTTCATAGTATATATTCTACTATAATGAGCCTTCTTCTGGATCTGCTTTATCCCCGTGATTATTTTCAAGGCTATTATTCTACTGTTAAAGTCAAATCTGTTCATCAGTTTCCCGAATTTGATGGTGTTTTGTCTCTTTTTCCCTACCATTTTCCCATTTCCAATATGCTTCACGATCTCAAATATAATTTCATTACCGATATTATCCCGGATTTAATTAATTTATCAGTTTCCACCATAAATACCAATTTCCCTAATATCCTTAAATATTGGGATGACCAAAAATTTTGTTTAATTCCTGTTCCTCTTCACCTCTATCGGCAAAACTGGCGTGGATTTAATCAATCTTCATTGTTGGCCCTATCCCTAGCTAAAGCATTAAACCTTAGTTATCGTGATGATCTGGTCGTCCGTAAACATTACACCTTACCTCAGGCTAAAATTGTTAATAAAACCCAGCGTAAAACTAATCTTCAACACCCTTTTGCTCTCAATTCTGCCTTAATTCCGTCCAACTTAATCCTCTTTGACGATGTCATCACCTCCGGCTCTACTATTTCGTCACTCGCCTCTGTTTTACCCAAAAATTGTCATCTTTGGGCTCTATCAATCGCTGGGTAATTCTGATCAGGCTCCCCTGTCAAGGGGAGCTGTCCCGATTTATCGGGACTGAAGGGTTTTTAAAGCTGGGTAGACTCTCCGGAAATCAGTCTTTGATTCTTAATATCTGCCGCATCTTTAGGCAGCTCCAATACCTCTTCCGCCTTTATCGGTTCGCCATAAATCGTTCCTTCAATTGGGGTCAGGGAACTCAGATAAAAATTCTCGACATTTAATCCATGTGACTCCAGTGATTCTCTCAATTCATTCTTAATTTCTTCCTCAATGGCGCTTCTTTCGGTTGACAGGGCATTCGTCAAAGTGTGGTTGGTTATCACCCGTCTAATCCGACTTCGGGTTACCGGGCGGACTACTTTCGAGACAAAATTTTCTCCAATATTTTGCCATATCTCCGGCAATCTTTCTGTGTCCAGTTTAATCAACACTGTCGCCTCGACTGCTACAAACTTATTATCCGCTGTTACCGAATTAATTATCTCATCACCCATTATTTCCTTGTTATCTTTCAATATCACATCCTTTGATACGGTATATTCGATCAATTGGGCATTAAATAATTTTACCCGGTGAATTATCGGTAGTTTAAAATGCATTCCCGGGTACCACACATTTTTCAAAACACCCCGAAAGATACTGTAAATACAGCCCACATGCCCCGGAGGTACCGTCACCAAAAATCCGCCGACAACTTCGTCAACGAAAAGAGATACTAAAAGATTGTCAATTGATGCCATAAGTTGTCTAGATTATATCATCAAAGCCACTAGCAATTTCTTCTAATAACGTTCCCGGATCATTACTAGTGACAAAAGCGCTGGCCAACCCCACTCCCTTTGCTCCCATTTTAAGGGCAGTTATTACATCCTGTTGGCTTTTTACTCCGGCCCCGACAATAATCGGCACCTCTCCGGCCGCCTTAACCACCTCACCGATCATTTTCGGCTCTTCTGTCGCCACTGACTTATCTTCGCTGGCAATTAAAGACGGTGGCTCAAATAAAATCCATTCCGGTTTAAGTTTATTAGTCCACGCCCGGATTTGCCCAATCGATCCTACACAAACCATAATTTCAAAACCCGCCGGTTTATGTTTAATAATTTTGGCTAATTTTCCCCTGGAAATTTTATGTTCCGAATGGTTAAGTAAGCTGCCTTTTATTCCTAGCGCATAGGCTTGCTCCGCCGATATCCAGCCGCTATGTTTTCCTTCATTAAACTCGTCAACATTTTGTAACCAGACTTCCGCCCCGGTTTCTTTTTGGATTTTCACAGCATCCAAAGCCGATGCTGTCACAATTGTTCTTATTTTATGCTTATTCCCGATTTCTTTGACAATTTTCGCCAATTCTATCGCCTTATTTCCGAATGTTTCTTGGTAAATTTTAAAATTTATTAATATCATATTATTTAATTTTTTGGTTGTCCTCCCTTCGTCAAGGGAGGATGCCCAAAGGGCAGGTGGGTTTATAATTTAAATTTTGTTTTTAATTGGTCAATCCCATTCCTTAAATCAGTCATCACACTATCTGCTGTCATATTTTTTACCGTAATTGAGTTAATCGCATCCCCAAAATATTTAATCATCCCGTCATCAACTCCGCCGGTCCCGTCAAAAGTCCTGGAAGCCAAATACCATTGGTTCGCTGTATTCGCACCGTTTACAAACGGTGCTGTTTTTGAATTTTGGGTCATCATCTGCTGCATTGACACCCGCGGATATATTTCTCCAAAAGCCCTGGTATCCGCTGCCGCTGTATAAAGTTTCGTTAAATTATCTTTTTGCGACAAAAACTCCAAGAATAACCATGCTTCTTTTTGGTTTTTACTGTTTTTATTTACTCCTTCCACCCAATAAGTCGACCAATTGATATTGGTTAAATCGGCTTCATTGGTAGTAGCCGAAGTCGCATTGGCGGTAGTTAATAACTGGGGTACCAGTGCGATTTCATAATTTAACTTTGGATTGATATCATTAATATTAAAAGCTCTCCAGGACGGTCCAAAATAAAAAGCCAGTTTCCCGCTGGCAAATAAATCGGTAGAATTGGGTAAACTTTCATCCCACACTTTGTCTTTAGTGTAAAACAACGTATAAAACGTCAGCACATCCTGCAGTTTTTTGATATTAGCCGCATCCGAAGCCAGGGGATCAACTCCTCCCTGCAGCATCATTAACCCTAAAATATCGCTCCATTGATCCACGTTGTCTACCAATCCTAACGCCGCCCCGGAAATTTTTATTTGACCCGAATCATCCCGTACAGTCAGTCTGTTAGCCGCTGATCTTAAATCCTCCCAGGATTTTGGTACTTGGACTGATGCCGACTCCAGTAAGTCTTTGTTATAAAACATAGCCAACCCGTCATACATCAGTGGAATCCCCCAAAATTGTCCCTTTTGTTTTAAAGTGTTTTTGAAAACATCATAATAATCGGTATTCAAACCGATATTAGTGGCTGTCTTCTCTGGCACCATTGCCAACTGGTCACTAAACATCGGCCACCAGCTTGAATGAATTCGGAAAATGTCGGGAACGTCACCCGAATTTGGGTCTTTCGCTAACCTGCCGGCCAACCTGGTCCGGTAATCTTCCTTTTGATTGCTGATATACGTAATTTTTATTCCCGGATTTTTTGCCTCAAAATCGGCAATAATACCTTCCAAGATGGCTGAATCTTCCCATAAACCCCAATAAGTCAATGTCTTCGGTTTACCGGTTCCTCCTCCGCCTTTAATTAAATTCATTACCACTATTCCTAACACTACTAACAACACCACCACTCCCACAATTCCCAATATTTTCACCGGAAATTTCGGCTTTGTTTTAATTGGCTCTGCCACCGGAGTTGACACTTCCGCCGGCTCTGTTACCACCGTTTCTTCCACAGTTACTCTTCTTGGTGGTAAGGGCGATTGGACATCATTATTTTCCATCACCATAATCATACCTAAAATTTGGGATTTTTGCTAAACTAAACTTTCATTCCCTCATAGCCCTGCCATCTTTTGTAGAATCACACTAAACCATTTTTGATCCCTAAAGTCCTGGATATCTTGATATACCATATTAAAACCAGAAGGAGATATGTTTTTTATTTCATTTGGATTATAAAAATAATATGTTCTTGGTCCAAAACCTTCACGATCCAAGGTCTCCTTATGATAATCGCCATATTTCAAAGAAATAAAGAAAACCCCACTATTATTCATCGAATCATAAATAGATTTAACAATTTTTTCTATACTTTCTTTATCAGAATGTAATAAAGATGCGAAAGCAAAAACAATATCGACTCCTGGAGAAAACTCATAGTTTTCCAAATCAGCTAATAAAAATTTTGCTTCAGGTACATTCATTTTTGCTTGTTCTAGCATCCCTTTGGACAAATCAATTCCTAAGTAATCATTTGTTCGCTTAATTATTTCTTTGGCGTCGCGTCCGTTACCGCATCCTATTTCAATAACTTTCGGATTAATTTTATTTATGTAAGAAAAGGACTTATTTATATCATCAACTCTGGCACCTATTTCGTCAAATTTTTTCGAATGAAACACTGCGGATTTATCATAATTTTCAATATTCTGATTTTTTTCGTCAATTTTAGTCATTAATTTAGTATATCAACTGCTAGTACCAAGTCATTTTTGTTATCATATTACATTATGATTTTAAATGTTTTCACCGATGGGGGATCGCGGGGAAATCCGGGTATTTCCGGGTATGGCGTGGTTATCAAAGCCGACTCCAAAACTATCTATCGCGAATCCAAATCTTTGGGTATCAAAACCAACAACGAAGCTGAATATTATGCCCTAATATCAGCAATAAAGTGGATAGTTCAGGAACATCCCACCGCTGAAAAAATTGTTTTTCATTCCGATTCCGAATTAGTTATCCGTCAGGTTACAGGCATTTATAAAATGAAAGCTCTCAATCTCAAGCCTCTTCTCCAACAAGTCCATTCTTTACTGTCTCAACTTTCTTTACCCTATGATTTTAAAATTATTCCCCGTGAGCTTAATGTTGATGCCGATAAATTAGCCAATCAGGCTATGAATAAATTATGACCCAAATAGACAAAAAATCATTTCAGCCCGCCCTGTCAAGGGAGGGGGTACCCCGAAAGTTTTCGGGGTGGGTGGGTTTGATTTTAATTATCGTTTTTGTTGTAATCTTATTACCTATCTTACCGTTAGTTGTTGGTTTTGCTAAAACCGGCCAAAATACCACAGTCTTAAACCGTGATTATTCCCTATTGAACAAGAAAGATATTATTACTCGGTTAAAAACGGATTTTCCTACCGTTCCCGACTTTAATCTTACTGTTGATAAACGTCAATTTATTATCAAACCCTCATCTGTCTCCGCCGAAATTAACTACTCTCTCACCGCCAGTAATTTGCTTTATCGCCGTCTTAATCAGGGTGTGATTAATTACTTTACTGCCTTTTTCCGCCCTAAAGATTTTCCTCTGGAAATTATCTATAATTCCGATCAACTCGACCGACAGATTGGGGACATCGCTTCTCAAATTGATAAACCATTCATTCCCTCCCAGCTGCTTCTCAATACTACCGGAGTCATTAATGTTAAAACCGGCGAAATTGGATTACAAGTCGACCAACCCCAATTGAAAACTTTAGTAGTTGCCGCGCTATCGGCATATTCATCTGATCCAATTTCTATTCCCACTAAATCTGTTGGTCTCCTTCCCGACCCAAAAATAGTTCAAAATACCCTTACCCAAGCCAACAAATTAATTGGCAAGTCGCTAATCTTCACCGGTACGGATAACCCGATAATTATTGATGACAAAACTTTAATTTCCTGGCTTGATTTTGATTCTTTCTGCCGTTCCAACTCAATTAACGATTATGTTAATAGCATTTCGCCGAGCATTAAAAAAGATCCCGTCGATGCCTTGTTTAAATTCGAAAACAACCAAGTTCTTGAATTTAAATCATCCCAACCAGGCTATACTCTTGATCAAAACCAATTAATTTCTTCCCTTTGCTCCGACATCCAACAATTATCAACCTCATCAGAAAAAAGTTTATCTTTTGCTTTGCCGTTAATTTATCAACAGCCTAAAGTTTCCACACAGGAAGCCAATAATTTGGGCATTAAGGAATTAATCGGTCATGGTGAGTCCACCTTTTCCCACAGCACTGCTATCCGTAATTTTAATGTTGCCAAGGGAGCTTCAATTATCAACCGTCTTTTGGTTGCTCCCGGTGCCACCTTTTCCTTTGTTAAAGCCTTAGGTGAAGTTACTCTAGATAACGGTTACAAACAGGCTTACATCATTCGCGCCGGTAAAACTGAACTTGACGTTGGTGGCGGTATTTGCCAGGTTTCCACTACTTTTTTCCGGGCTTTGCTTAATGCCGGTCTCAATATTACCGAACGCCAAAATCATGCTTATCGCGTTAGCTACTATGAAGAAGATATGCCGCCCGGTTACGACGCTACTGTTTTTATTCCCAGTCCCGATTTGAAATTTATCAATGATACCGGCAATTATATTCTTATTCAAAGCACCTACGATGGTGTTAAGAAAAAATTAAGTTACGATCTTTATGGCACTTCCGACGGCCGGAAGGTTGAAATTAGTAACTACCGTCGTTGGGACGCTACTCCCGCCCCACCCGATGTTAATATCGACGATCCCACCTTACCTCCTGGTAAAACTGTCCAGGACGAACATGCCATCCCCGGTCTAAAGACTGCCTTTGACTGGAAGGTCACCCGTAATGGTGAAGTGATCCGACAAAAAACTTTTCAGAGCATTTTTGTTCCCTGGGCCGCCGTTTACCGCCACGGCCCTCAAATATGAAAACACTAAATTTACCTTATCTTCGTTTAGTTGGCCGCCGCGGCCGGATTAAAATTTATTTAGTCGATGGTGCTTATGTCCGCACCAATCTCGACGAGGAATTTACCAATTTCGGCCAGCATTATCGATTTGCTTGTATTCTTAAAAATGAATTTTGGATTGACCACGAGTCGTCTCCCGATGAACGCCGTTTTTTCATTGACCATCTTTTAGTCGAATGGAAATTAATGAAAGCTGGGATGTCCTACGACAAAGCTATCGATTTAGCCGACATTAAGGAAAGAAGCGAACGTTTTCGTTCCCGTGATTTAGCTAAAGTCGAATCCAAATCCGGCTTGCCCGATCCCTCCAAAGTTCACCTTAAAATTCTAACCCACGCCGGTCCATTTACGGTCTATCTAGTTGATGGTCGTTTAGTTAGAAGCAATTTTGACATCAACTTTACCGAAGGCGGCCACGATTTGGTTTACACTTATGTCCCCGAAAACGAAGTCTGGCTTGACAACGATCTTTCTGCTTCCGAGTTGTCATTTGTCTTACTCCACGAACTCTTCGAACGGTCATTAATGGCCAAAGGTCTAACCTATAATCAAGCCCACCGTCACGCCAGCAAACTCGAATGGCGTTCCCGCCATCATTCGGTTTTATTAATCTCGTCTCTAAAAAAATTAAACTGTACTTCTCTCGATTTTGTCAAATCCTAATCTCGGGTCCCTATCCAGCTTTTCGATCTTTTTTCAATTGCTAATTTGAATTTTGGGATACAGCCTCTTTCGTTTAGTCAAAATCTATTGTGCTAAAAACCCCGCTGTAGTACTCTCTCGTTACTACTTTGCCAGTTTTAATCACTTCTGTAATCTTGTGAATTTCTTCTGAATCAATAAAACCATATCTTTGATGTTTTAGTTCGGCGTTAGATGTTAAAGGTAACAATAATCCATCCAAAACGCTTTTACGTCTTTTATCTTTATTTAACTGCAAACCACAAAATCCAATTTCTTTATCTGTTGGTAAACAAACTCTCCCCCATGGTAATTTTGTTTTTTTTGTTTCTCTAAATTGAATTTCAATGATTCTTGAGTCATCTTCGAAATAAAACAGTTCAGTATCTCCGTTCATCATTTCCCCAGTTAAACCTTTCACTCTTTCTTTGGTTGTTTTTCTCAATTCCATTAAACTTCTAAACAGCTCATTAGAAACTGGTCTTTGTTGTCCTTCTCGGAACTTTCTGGTTGATTCTAAGTTATATAACATGGTGTATTGTAACATGATCTATATCAAAGGATTACATACTATATCTCGGGTCCCTGTCCAACTCCTCGATATTCTCCACAAATTCTCCTCTCATCGCTTTGAAATATCCCGCCACGCCAATCATCGCCGCATTATCGGTATTCAACCATTTTTTTACCGGCATCAATATTGGTAATTTTTCTTCCTTAGCTAATTTACGTAATCTTTTTCTTAATTCATGATTAGCCATCACTCCGCCGGCCGCTAATAGTGTTTTTGGCTGATATTTTTCAATTGCCAGTTTATATTTTCGTAATAAAGTTTCAAAAACCGCATTTTGAAAAGACGCCGCCAAATCAGCCAAATGTTTATTAACTTTTTCCGTCGGCCAATCTTTAATTTTGTAATAAAACGATGTTTTTAGTCCCGAAAAACTATAATCCAATATTTTTTTATCAGCTAAAGGTTTAGGCAATTCCAGAAATAGGGGATTACCTTTTTTGGCCAACACCTCAATTACTGGCCCGCCGGGGTATCCCAGTCCCAACATTTTTGCCGCCTTGTCCAATGCCTCGCCCCCGGCATCATCCAGTGTTTCCCCCACCACTTCATAAACAAAATGTGTTTTACTCCCTGCCCTGTCAAGGGAAGGGTCGGGGAAGGGTTTGTTCATCAGAATTATTTTAGTATGCCCCCCTGATACGGTTAGTGATAGTGCTGGGTATACCACTGACCGCTCCGGTAATCCGAA
>JAPLYY010000022.1 GCA_026395315.1 Candidatus Shapirobacteria bacterium
GTGACGCTGCCGGGAGTCGAACCCGGGTTAGTAGAATGAGAATCTACTGTCCTAACCACTAGACGATAGCGCCAACTTGTCTCGCCGTAGCCTTAGCATAGGCGGATGTAGTACAATAAAATCAGATGAATTTTACCAAATACCGACCATATTTTCTGCTTTTACTAGCCACCATAATCCCCGCCCTGTTTATTTGGTACGGTTTTTATTTGAATTTACCCAAATCCTTAGGTTTTCCTCCCACCACTTTGGAAACCATCTATGCTAACTACGATGGCCCAAATTATATGATCATTTCCAAATGTTGGTACAACCAAGACTGTATTCGCCAATCATACTCTCTTCCCATCCCTCTGGAATATTATCCGGCCCATTTACCCGGCTTTCCTCTGGTTATCAAATATTTTAGTCTCTTCGTCAACACCCCTAAAGCCATGCTCTTGGCCACTCTTTTTGGCTCACTGTTATTAACCCTGGTTAGTTTCCAATTTTTTAAATTATTCCTAAATCCCCGCAAATCTTTTTGGTTAGCTATCCTCTTTATCTTTTTCCCGGCCAGGCTGTTTATCACCCGCCTTGTCGGTGCTCCCGAAAGCTGGTTTATCAGCTTGATTTTACTTTCGGTTATTTATTACCGTCAAAAATCATTTTTTATCTCCGCTATTTTTGCCGCGCTGGCTCAACTCTTTAAAAGTCCCGGTATTCTACTTTTCGCCACTTACGGCCTGATATTTTTAATAGAATTCTTTAAAACCCGTAAAATTAATTTCAATTTTGCCTATTACTTATTAATTCCTCTAACCGTTTTGGGTATTTTTTATGTTTATTATTTACAGACAGGGGATTTCCTGGCCTATTTTCATTCCGGCGACAATATTCATCTTTTTCTCCTTCCCTATTCGGTTTTTATCAGCAACCGCAGTTGGATCAACACTATCTGGCTTGAAGATGTCCTTTATTTAATTCTTCTGGGTCTTATTGGAGTCTCTAAGCTTTATAAAAAATTTAAAATGAGCATTATATTTATCTTCCCGGCGCTATTTTTACTCGCCACTATATTCGTCGCCCACCGTGATATCAGCCGTTATCTTTCCCCGATCTACCCTTTTATATTCGTTGCTTTTTCCAAATATCTCACCAAAAAACCGTTCAAATATCTTTTTCTGATTCTTTTCCCGGCTATAATCCTCTACACCATTAATTTCCTCATCGGCAACACCGCTCCGATCACCTCTTGGGCCCCTTATCTTTAGTCATCTCAGACATTTGTTAAGCCAATCTTACCATTAAATTCCGCTACCAGATTATTTAAACTCATCATGGTTACCGCTAAATTTATCTCAGTCACCCTAATTCCTGTTTTACGGCAGATTTCATCAACACTCATTGGTTCTGTTTTTAATAAATTGTAAATCTTCTTCTGCAGCGGCGGCAGATTATCGTCCCATAATTGCTCCTGAACCATTACCGATTTTCTTTTGGTAATACTCTCAATATCAGTCAATATTTCCGCCCACTTTTCTTTAATTAACCAATTGGTGCCCATCGATGACAGTGAATTTATCGGCCCGGGAACGGCATATATCATTTTTTTCTGTTCCAGTCCGATTCTGGCCGTAATCAAACTTCCCGATTTCATTCCCGCTTCAACTACCAAAATCCCTTTAGTTGATAAACCCGACACAATCCGGTTTCTTTGCGGAAAACTCCACAATGTCGGTTTAAAATCAGCTTCATACTCGGATATTACCAAACCGCCGTTTTCCAAAATTTTAGTATATAAATCATCATTCTCACTTGGAGTTAAAATGTCCAGTCCTCCACCTAAAACCGCTACGGTGATTCCTCCCAATTCCAGGCATTTACGGTGGGCCTCACTGTCAATTCCATACATAAATCCGGAAATTACGGTTATCTTATCAGCCACTAAATCCGGCATAAACTTTTCCACTACCGCCTGGCCGTATCGGGTAATCCGCCGGCTGCCGACTATGGCCAATGATTTATCAAAAATTTTATTATCCCATTCTCCCCGGTAAAATAATCTCTCCGGACAATTTTTAATTTTCTTTAGTTGTTCCGGGAAATCCGCTTTTGTAATTTGATTTATCTTATATTTATTCCAAGTTTTCATAATGTTTTAAACTACTTCCTAAAATACAGACAGCATCGACCCGATATTTAACAAAAGTTCTTCTCATCTTTGGATTTTTCATTAAATAAATTTCGGCCACTCTTTTAACTTGGGCCAGCTTTCTCGGTGTGATCATTTCTTCCGGTAATCCCATATAATCATCACTTTTGTATTTAACTTCGACAAACACCAGCCAGCCGTCTTTGGACATGATCAGATCAATTTCCCCGATATCGATTTCAAAATTCGCCTCAATCAATTCATAACCTTTATTTTCCAAAAATATTCTGGCTTCTTCTTCGCCTTCTCTGCCTTTTCTATAATTAAATTCTTTTATATGCATATTTTGTTTTAACCCTCCTTGTCATTCCCCAGTCCTAATCCTATATTGTAATGCCTCGGCCACATGACCGTCATTTATGTCCAAACTACTGGCTAAATCAGCAATAGTTCTGGAAACTTTTATTAACCTAAAATAAGTTCTGGCTGACAAAGCAAACTTATTGACTGCCTGTTTTAATAGCAAATTAGCCGCCGGTGTTAATTGAGCAAACTCATTTAAATGTCTATTTTTCATATACGAGTTACTGTGAACTCCCTTAATTTTGGCAAATCTTTCCTGTTGCACTTTTCTGGCCTTAGCCACCCTCTCCCTAATCGCCGGTGATTTTTCACAATTATTAACTTGATTTGAATTCAACATTAGTTTATTAACATCGACTGACGGCACGTTTAAATGCAAATCAATCCGGTCCAAAATCGGTCCCGATAACTTTTTCTGATAATTCATAATTTGATGAATATTGCATTTGCATTCTTTCTTTTCATCTCCCAGGTAACCGCAAGGGCATGGATTGGCCGCTGCTACCAGCATAAATTGGGCCGGAAACTGAATCGATCCGGCTGCCCGGGAAATTGTTACAAAGCCGTCTTCCAATGGTTGTCTCAATGCTTCCAGTGCCCCTCTCAAGAATTCCGGAAACTCGTCCAAAAATAATACTCCCCGATGGGCCATCGACACTTCGCCCGGATGGGGATTACTGCCTCCGCCGATTAATCCGACTAAAGACGTTGTGTGGTGGGGTGATCGAAACGGCCTTTGCCGGATTAAAGATCCGCCTGCCGGTATATTACCGGTGACAGAATAAATTTTGGTCACTTCTAAACTTTCTTTTTCGGTTAAACATGGCAAAATTCCCGGTAGGGCCCGGGACAACATGGTTTTCCCACTTCCCGGCGGCCCCATCATAAAAATATTATGTCCACCGGCAGCGGCAATTTCTAACGCTCTTTTAGCTGATTCTTGGCCCAATATCTCACTAAAATCAAATTCCGGTGTCAACAATTCCAGTAATTCCTCGCTTTTTACCGGTGTTAATGGCTCTATATATTTTTCACCCCGTAAATGTTTTATTAATTGCCGTAAATTGTCAACCGGGTAAACATTCAATCCTTCCACCACTGACGCTTCGTTGGCACACAATCTCGGCACAAAAATATCCTTCGCTCCCTGTTCTTTGGCCAAAAAGGCCAATAAAAAAACACCTCTGGTATGGCGCAAACTGCCATCAAGTGACAGTTCTCCATAGAAAAAAGATTTATTTTTCGGTAAATTGATTTCACCACACGAGGTTAATATACCCACGGCCATGGGTAAATCGTAGCAGGCACCCTCCTTGGGTATATCCGCCGGCGCTAAATTTACCGTAATTTTGGCTGTCGGAAACTCAATGTCCGAATTAATTATGGCTGTTTTTACCCGTTCTTTAGCCTCGTCCACCGCTTTACTGGCCAACCCCACAATTCCAAATCCGGGAAAACCTTTTTCTGCCACGTTAACTTCAACTTCGATCTCAATTGCCTTCAATCCCAAATTGGCGACACTGCTGACTTTTGTAAGCATTTATACAAAAACTTTACCATATTTTATACCACCAAACAAAACCCGAATATTTGTTAAAATACTATATGATTTTAATTGAGTTAAAGTCCCTCTTGTTAAAGAGGGATTTAGGGAGATTGAGCCATGCCTTTTGAATTAGTATCCGATATGATTCCAGCCGGCGATCAACCTCAAGCTATTGATAAACTTGTCAATGGTTTAAATTCAGGTGTCCATAAACAAACTCTTCTGGGTGTTACCGGTTCCGGTAAAACATTTACTATTGCCAATGTCATTCAAAAAACTCAGTTGCCGACTCTGGTCATTTCCCACAACAAAACTCTGGCCGGCCAACTTTATCAGGAATTTAAAGAATTATTTCCTAAAAATCACGTTTCCTATTTTGTTTCTTACTACGATTATTACCAGCCTGAAGCCTATATTCCTGCCTCTGATACCTATATCGCCAAGGAAGTGGAAATCAATGATCTGATTGATAAACTTCGTCTTGAGGCCACCTCCAATCTCTTCTCCGGTCCCGACAATATCGTTGTCGCCTCGGTTTCCTGTATTTACAATATCGGTGATCCCCGCGAATTTAGTTCCCGGACTCTCGATTTTAAAATCAGTGACAATTGGCCCCGCCGCCGTTTATTTGAAGAGTTAGTTAATCTTTTTTACACCCGTAACGAATTAGAGTTTAAACGCAGTACCTTCCGTGTCCGGGGTGATGCTATTGAAGTATGGTTGTCCTACGCCGATTGGATTTTAGTATTGGAATTCGACGAACTAAATAATTTAAAAAAAATTATTCAGCGTCATCCGTTCACCGGTCAGGAATTTTTATTAAACAATTACCGTATTTATCCGGCCAAACAGTTTGTCGGTGCCTCCGGTGACATAAAAGAGATCTTTAAAAAAATCCGGAGTGATTGTACGGCTCAGGTCGAAGTCTTTAAATCCGAAAATAAAATCTTAGAAGCCCATCGTCTCCAACAGCGGGTCGATTATGATTTGGAAATGCTCCAGGAAATTGGCTATGTCAATGGTATCGAAAATTATTCCATCTATTTTGAACCGGGTCGGAAAACCGGCGATCCGCCCTATACTTTGGTTGATTATTTTAAACATCTTTACGGTGATAAGTTTTTGACCATGATTGATGAATCTCATGTCACCGTTCCCCAAATTGGCGGCATGTACCACGGTGATGTTGCTCGTAAAAAAACGTTAATTGATTTTGGTTTCCGGCTACCCAACGCCTACGATAACCGTCCTTTAAAATGGGAAGAATTTTCAGAACGTGTCGGTAAAACCATTTATGTTTCGGCCACACCCTCAGAATTTGAATTAACCCAGTCCAAAGACCACGTTATCGAACAAATTATCCGTCCTACCGGTTTAGTCGATCCGCCGGTGGAAATCAGGACCACCAATAAACAAATACCCGATTTAATGGCTGAAATAGCTAAACGGGTCAAGCTTAAGGAACGGACTTTAGTGGTGACCATTACTAAAAAAATGGCTGAAGAACTGGCTGCTTATTTAGCCGATCCGCTCAAAACCCCGATTCCCTTTAAGGTTGCCTACCTTCATTCTGACATTGAAACTCTGGAACGTTCCAATATTTTGGATAAACTGAGAGGAGGGGATTTTGATGTTTTAGTCGGCATCAATTTACTCCGCGAAGGTTTGGACTTACCCGAAGTTTCTCTGGTGGCCATTCTTGATGCTGATCAACAGGGATTTTTGCGTTCCCGTGCTTCACTGATTCAAATTATGGGCCGGGCCTCCCGTAACATTGACGGCCGGGTGATTTTATACGCTGATAGAAATTCTGATGCCATGCGTCAGGCTATCGACGAAGTTAATCGCCGCCGTAAAATTCAGCTGGCTTATAATGAAGAACACCACATTATTCCCGAAACTATCATCAAATCTATCCGGCCAAAATTAATCGAAAAACCGATTGAAATCGAAGTTCAACCCTTGATCAAAATTGATATTAGTTCCCTGACTCCCAATCAACGCCAGTCTCATATCAGTAAACTTAAAAAAGAAATGAGAAATTTTGCTTTTGCCCTCGACTTCGAATCCGCTATTAAAATCCGTGACAAAATCCGCGAGATTGAAAAACTATGAGCAATATCGAAGTGTGGAGTGATGAAGAAGCCGAAAAAATCCGTCAGGAATTATTTAATTATTTGATTCCCCAAATCCAAAGGCATGTTAATGAAACAGGCCATATTTGGAATAAAGTTACTTCATGTCACCTTTGTCTGAGTCTTAGGAATGATTATCAGTGGAAAACCAAAGCTTTGTTGCACAATAAATATGGGGTTTATACACCTACCGAGATCCGACTCGACCCGGAAATCGTTGAAGCTGAGAGAATTCGGGATGAAATCAACCGCCGGCTTTCTGATTGAAATATTACGAAAAAAATCGAAAAACTATAAATATC
Source organism: Candidatus Shapirobacteria bacterium (assembly GCA_026395315.1). Classification (GTDB taxonomy): domain Bacteria; phylum Patescibacteriota; class Microgenomatia; order UBA12405; family UBA12405; genus JAPLYY01. The sequence goes on from JAPLYY010000022.1 coordinate 6,481, forward strand.
CCACCCAAATAAAACCCAAAGCCTGATATAATAACTTATCTCCTATCGTTTAGACGGAGAAGCCCCCAGAGGGTGATTAAACTATGTCAGAAATTACCAAAATTACCGTCAAAGGTGCCCGGGAAAACAATCTTAAAAATGTTTCCTTAGAGTTTCCTAAAAACAAATTAGTTGTCTTTACCGGCGTCTCCGGTTCCGGCAAATCTTCCATGGCTTTTGACACCCTTTTTGCCGAAGGTCAGCGCCGTTATGTCGAATCTCTTTCCTCCTATGCCCGCCAATTTTTAGGTAATTTAAAACGTCCCGAGGTCGATTTAATTGAGGGACTGTCCCCGTCAATTGCCATCAATCAAAAAGCTATTTCTCACAACCCCCGTTCTACTGTTGGTACAGTTACCGAAATTTATGATTATCTTCGTCTTCTTTTTGCCCGCATTGGCCATCCCCACTGTCCCAATTGCGGCCGGGAAGTGGCTCCCCAAACCAGTAAACAAATCGTCACTCAAATTTTAGATAAAATTAAACAGGAAATTGACAGTACTCCTTACCGTTTGCTAATTTTATCTCCCATCACCCGCGACAAAGCCGGTGACTTTCATGGTCTCACCGAAAATCTCCGAAAACAAGGTTATAAATGGATTCGTGTCGACAGCAACATCATTGATCTGTATTCTGATTTTGGCATTGTCAAAACCAACAAACACAATATTGATGCCGTCTGTGACCGCGTTTCGGTCACCAAAGAATCATTAAAAAATGAACTGGATCTCTATGGCCGTCTGATCGATGATGTCGAATCCGCTATGAAACTTAGTAATGGTCTTTGTTTAGTCGGTCAGGTCAATGACGTCTCTTTTGAATTTCCCGATCAACCACGGCTCTAAATTTCAAATCGACCGCACTAAATTCCCCGAATGGAAAGCCAAGTGGTTGGAAGCTAAATATTATTCTGCCGCTTCCGAAGGCATCCGTGAAGAGTTGGAACAGTACATGATTAAAGAAAATTGTTCCGTTTGTCATGGCTCCCGTCTTAATCCCGACGCTCTGTCAATAACTATCGAAACCAAGAACATTTATCAAATTTGCCAGCTCCCCATCGAAGCCTTATTTTCTTGGATTAAATCATTGGATAAAATTTTAATAAGCGATAAAGAAAAAGAAATTCTCGAGCCGATTCAACGCGAGCTTCATTCCCGGCTGGAATTTCTCATCGCCGTTGGTCTTGATTATTTATCCGTTGAACGTGAAGCCGGCACCCTATCTTCGGGTGAATCCCAACGGATCCGGCTGGCTTCACAAATCGGCACCGGACTCACCGGTGTTCTCTATATTCTTGACGAACCGACAATTGGCTTACATTCCCGCGATAATGACCGTCTTATTGCCACTCTTCAAAAATTAAAGGATGTCGGTAATTCCGTCGTCGTGGTCGAACACGACGAAGATGTTATCCGCCACGCTGACTATATTGTTGATTTTGGCTTACATGCCGGTAAAAACGGTGGTGAAATTGTGGCTGAGGGTTCACTTGATGAAATTTTAAAAAATAAGCGTCCTATAAAAATATTCTATTTGAAGA
>JAPLYY010000058.1 GCA_026395315.1 Candidatus Shapirobacteria bacterium
CTGTCACCAAAAATAAAGCGGGAATTACAACCAAAACTTAAACTAAAAGCCCGTTTTTTATCTCAAAAATATAAAATTTCTACACCTAATCTGGATACGATTATTTCCACTGTTCTGGATTACCTTGAAGAACACGATTTAATTAATGAAAAGTCGTATGTCGATTATATTGTTTCCAAATACTCTCACAAACCCCAAGCCTACATTTCCCGCTTCTTGTCTTCAAAAGGACTTAGGCAACATTCAATAGTCAAAGATGATACTGAATTATTAAAAGATATTTTATCTCGTCCTAAATATCAAAATATGGCCAATACTGATTATAAAACCCGTCAGAAATTAATAGTCAGCCTTATCCGCAAAGGCTTTACTTACGACGATATCAAAGCTACAATACAACTACTATCTTAATTATTAACATTAATATTTTAACTTTTTACCTCAAATTCCTAATGTTTTCGCATTTAAGTCCAGCCCTAGTCAGGTCTATTTTCGGTAAAAAGTAAAGGAGTTTTCCATGTTCGATACATTTTTGTCCAAGTTTAAGGGTATATTTGGCGGTGTTACCCCAGTTTCCCCGGCTGTTTCAGTTGATGAACCGACCAACCGGGTTGAATATAAACCGGTTACTAAAAAAGTTTCTCCGCCTTCTCTTCCCAAGGTTGATACCAAAGTTATTGATTCTCAAACCACGGCCTCTCTCCAAAACGCCAAACGTTTAGAAACCGAGGCCAAAGTTAAAGAAGCGGAAATTTTTGAACGGCTCAAATCACTTGATGCCAAAGAGCAGTACCTTATTCAAAAAGAGAAATCCGTTGATCTTACCCTTAATGATTTAAAAACTAAACAAACCCAAACTGAAGATTTATACCGAAAACAGTTAGAAAAGTTGGAACAGATTTCCGGTTTAGATTTAGCTAAAGCCAAAAAATTAATCCTGGCCAGTACTGAAAAAAAATTAAGTAATTGGATTGCCCAAAAAATTGAAGAGACCCGGGCTGAGATCCAGTCCCGCGAGGATGAACTGGCCAAAGAGATCTTGGTGGATAGTATTCAACATGGAGTGACTGATTACGTTGCTGAATATACCGTTTCCACTATCACTCTACCAGACGATACCATCAAGGGAAAAATTATCGGCCGGGAAGGCCGCAATATCCGCGCTTTTGAAAAAGCTACCGGTGTGGAAATTGAACTGGACGAAACCAATGATATCCGTATTTCTTCCTTTGATTCTACCCGCCGCGAAATTGCCCGTCTTTCCTTAGAAAAGTTAGTTAAGGATGGCCGTATTCAACCGTTGAAAATTGAACAAATTGTGGCCCAAACCAAAGCCGATATGGACAAAATCCTTCTTAACGAAGGTAAACGTATTTGTCAGGAAGTCGGTGTTTATAATCTTCCGGTTGATTTGATAAAACATATTGGTAAATACAAATTCCGCTTTTCTTACGGTCAAAATTTGGCCAAGCATACTATTGAAGCCACCAAAATTGCCGTTAATCTGGCCTCCGAACTTCACGCTGATATCAACACTGTCCGTCTCGGCGCTCTGCTTCATGATATTGGTAAGGTCGTTGCCGACCAGGAGGGGACTCACATCGATCTCGGAGTTGATCTTGTCCGTTCTTTTAGATTACCCGAAGCGGTCATTACCGCTGTTGCCGAACACCATTTGGATACGTTCTCCACTCCCGAGTCAGCTATTGTCTATCTTGGTGACGCTGCCTCCGGCGCCCGTCCCGGCGCCCGCTACGAGGTTCACGAAGAATATTTAAAAAGAATGACCAATATTGAAGCTATTGCTTCCGGCTTTAATGGGGTTACTTCAGTGGCTGCTTATCAGGCCGGCCGTGAAGTTATGGTTATGGTCGACCCGGGGCGGGTTAACGACGACGAAGCCACAGTTTTAAGTCAAAATATTGCCGAAAAACTCGACGAAGAGGCTAAATGGGCCGGGCAGATAAAAGTTACCGTCGTCAGAGAATTGCGGACAAGTTCGGTCATTGTTGGCAGCAAAATCAGTAAAAATGCGGTTAAAAATGATGAATAACTCTTGCATTTGCTGTAAAGTTGGCTAGAATGAAGTGAATTACAAATTTAAACAAAAAACAAATGACCAAAAAAGATCTGATCGAAGTCGTTGCTCAAAAAGCTAAGCTTTCCAAAAAAGCGGCTAAAGTTGCCGTTGAGACTTTTCTCAACGAAATTATGAAAGCTCTCTCCAGTGGAGAAGTGGTTAAACTATCCGGTTTTGGTACTTTCAAGACCAAAATGTTCAAGGCTAAAACTATTAAAGCTATCGGATCTAAAGAATCCAAAAAGATTGTTGCCCGTCGGATGCCTCGCTACATTCCCGGAACCAAAATCAAGAAAATGGTAAAATAATTCTCTTGAATCTCAAAAACCCCGGCTTCACGTCGGGGTTTTTTGTTTTATAATTGATAATGAAAAACATTAGTATCGTTTTGGGCTATGGTGTTTTTACTCCGGAACAAACCGACTATCAAAACTATCTAGTTACCGCTCTGAATGGTTGTCTCAAAGATCAGTCAGAAATCATCCTGACCACAGGCGGTTGTAGCAATAAAAACTACCCTCAGCTTTCCGAAGCCGAATCGGTTAAAAATCTTTATCTGGAGCTTCATCCGGAACTATCTCCCATAATTATTACCGAAAACCAATCTCTTTCCACTCCTCAAAATCTGGAAAATTCATTAGAAATTTTAAATAAACAAAATATTACCCCAAGTGATATAAACATTTTCTGCGACGCCATCCGTTCTCCAAAAGTATTTTATTTAGCTCTGTCGCTTTTTTATCCCGATTTGTCAGAGAAAGATCGTCTCAAAATTCTTTTAGATTTTGCCACATCAGATATACCCAAACTTGATTACAATATTATTCATGTTAATGGTATTTCTTTCAGTAACACCTTTGAATTGGCTACTCACCAGATAGTTTCTTCTATGCTGGAAATGCATTACCTTGAATATCCCGACCTCCAGGAACAGTTCATTGCCTGGCGAAAAATTAAATGGGGAGTCAAATGATATAATTTTCTATGACCACAAATTTTGACCCACAACTTCAAGTTATTGCTCAATTACGTGAAACCAAAGGTAAAGAATCCGAAACTCTGGCCAAAATTGCGGAATTGGAAATGGTTGCCGGTACTGATTTTACGATAATAGCCAAATTAAACTGGGAAAAAGCTTTCGTTTATCAACATCTGGTTATGGGTCAAACCGATGTCGGCCAAAATCTCAAACTGATGGCCGAATCGGCCCTTAAAGCCCACGAAATAGTTGAACAAAATAATCTGGCCGAACTAAAAGGCGACGATTATCGTTTTCTCGGCCGGATTTATGATTATCAAAAAAATTATCCCTTAGCCCAAAGTTATTATCAACAAGCCCTGGATTTTTATACAGCCAAAAACGATCCACATGTTTTGGAAATTAAAGGTTTTCTGTCGTACAACTTGGTCTGCCAAAATAAAATCGATGAAGGTATGTCTTCGGCGGAACAAACATTTACGGAATTCGATCAAAACTCCTTAAAACAATCGGATTATTATACCTGGGCTGTTTGGAAATCAGGTATCTTTCCACGGATTATCCAATCACTTAGTTCCCAAAAAGCGGATTTTGATAAAGTCAAAATGGCCGATTATCTGGCTAAAAGTGAGGCTATATTAACCAACAATTATAATTTTCAGTTCCGCCTTGATGAAATTGCCGCCGCCAAAAATCTTCTGAACTAAATTCTATGAATCTTTTTCTCACCTCCAGTGCCAACGAAGTTATGACTGATGTCGTCAGACATCTGCCGCTAAAACCATCAGAATATAATGTTGCCTTTATCAATACCGCCGCCGAGCCAGAACCTGGTGATCATTGGTGGGTGTCGGCCGATAAAAAATCCCTCACCGACCTAGGTTTTAACGTTGATGAATTCACCATCACTGGACTTAACTCGTCGCAAATTGAAGAAAAGTTGCTCGATAAAAATTTAATTTTTGTTGCCGGTGGCAACACTTTTTATTTGCTAGATCAAACAATTAAAAATGGTTTTGATCAAATCTTGAAAAGAAAAATTTCTGAAGGTATAGTTTATATTGGCTCTAGTGCCGGGTCAATGATTGTCGGAAAGCGAATTGATTTGGTTTGTACCATCGATGACAAATCAAAAGCACCTAATCTTAAATCTGACGGTTTAGGTATTGTTGATCTGGCGTTACTCCCACATTGGGGTAGCCCTGATTTCAAAAAAGAATACGGTGATGGCTTTAGTGATATGTATTGTGAAAACGTCAAAATAATTCCCCTGAGCAATAAACAATATTTGTGGGTAAACGGTATTAATCTTCAGTTAGTTCAAATCTAGTTTTCCTGCTAAAATACGTTCATGTCCAAACTTTCTCTCGGTATCGTCGGTCTGCCCAATGTCGGTAAATCAACTTTGTTTAATGCACTTCTGGGTAAACAGGTGGCTGATGCCAGCAATTACCCTTTTTGCACTATCGATCCTAATGTCGGTGTGGTCGAAGTCCCCGATGCCAAACTCCCGGTTTTAGGGAATATTGTTAAAACCCCCAAAATCGTTCCCGCCATTGTCGAATTCGTCGATATTGCCGGCTTGGTCAAAGGCGCCTCCACCGGTGAGGGTTTGGGTAACAAATTTTTAACCAATATCCGCGACTGCGATGCCATCATGCATGTCGTCCGTTTTTTTTCCGATCCCAATATTGTCAAACCTGGCCTGCCGGCAGGCAGGGAAGGTCTCGTTACTCCGAAATCTGACTTTGAGGTTGTTTGTGCTGAATTAATTATTAAAGATTTAGAATCTGTTGATAAGTATCTAAGTTCATATAAAAATAATCCTATCGAAAGTAAAACTAAAAAATTTGCCTTTGCCTCTAAATTAAAATCCGGTCTGGAGCAGGGGAAGCTGGCCATAAATTTAGACCTGACCCCTGAAGAAAAAGAGCTATTACCCGAATTCTTTTTATTAACAGCCAAACCTTATTTTATCGTTGCCAATGTTGACGAATCTACTTATCAGAATATTGATAAGTTTAAGACAGATTTAGAAAATGTTATTCCGGTTTGTGCCAAAATTGAATTCGATTTATCGGAACTTTCGGTTGAGGATAGAAAAAACTATTTAAAAGAGCTCGGAGTCACTCAATCGGGTTTGGAACGGGTTATCCATGAGGCCTACCATACTCTTGGACTGCAATCGTACTACACCGCCGGCGTTAAAGAAGCCCGCGCCTGGACGGTCAGGCAGGGTGCCACTGCTCCCGAAGCTGCCGGCGTCATTCATACCGATTTTCAACGGGGTTTCATTATGGCCGAAATTGTTTCGTATCCTGATTTTGTCGCCAACAACGGTTGGGACGGCGCCAAAACCAAAGGCTTATTACGCCACGAAGGTAAAGATTACGTTATGCACCCCGACGACATTGTCGAGTTTAGGTTTAATGTTTAATAAACTTCTCATCATCTCCGGTCCCACCGCCACCGGTAAAACCGCCCTTGCCATCAAACTGGCCAAAATATTCAATGGTGAATTAATTTCCGCCGATTCCCGTCAGCTCTATCAAGGCATGGACATTGGCACCGGCAAAGATCATCCGAAAAATATCAAAATCAATTTAATCGATATTATCAAGCCCAACGAAACCTTTTCAGTCGCCCAATATCAACGTCTAGTTCTAAAAGAAATTGCCAGAATACAGGCCGAAAATAAATTATCGATAATTGTTGGTGGTTCCGGTTTATATATTGACTCTGTGGTTAATTCTCAACCAACTTACTCGATTAAACCAAATACATTTTTAAGATTTTTCTTAAATAAATTTAGCGTTTCTACTTTACAAAAAATTTACAAATTATTAGATAAAAAAAATTATTTATTACTGAATAATTCCGATAAAAACAATCCCCGTCGACTAATTAGAAAGATAGAAATTAGATTATTTTGTAGAGACGTGATTAATCACGTCTCTACCAATTTTAATACTCTTCACTTGTCTTTAACTGCTTCTAATTCATATTTATTTCCTAAAATTGATCAACGCATTCAACAACGCCTGAAATTAGGTCTTTTAGATGAAATCAAAACTTTATTAAAAACATATAATTGGTCTGATCCCGGTTTAAAAACCATTGCTTATAAAGAATTTAAAGTAGGGGCGCAGCTTGCCTGCGCCCTCAGAGAATGGTCATCGGATGAGAAAGCATTAGTCCGTCGCCAAAAAACCTGGTTTAAAAAAATACCCGGTATTATTTTTATTGACGTTACTAAACCAGGCCTTACCGGTAAAACTGTAGCTTTAATTAAAAAATGGTACAATTTAGTATGAAACCCACCCGAGTTGAAATATCATATAAAACCATTATTTTTACCGTACTTTTCCTCATTGCTCTTTCCCTCCTCTGGCTAATCCGGGACATCATTCTTCTTTTTTTTGTTTGTTTTCTGTTAATGTTATCTCTCAACCCAACCATTAATCGGCTGGAAAAATTCAAAATACCCCGAACCGTCTCCATATTTATTATTTATGCCATAGTCATCGCCTTCTTCAGTTTTGCTCTGGCCGGAATTATTCCTATCCTCGTCAATCAAACCAGTGACCTGGTTCGAGACTTACCTTCGAGCTTACAAAATGTTCAGATTTTGGGCTTATCAGCGGTTGACCTGTCTTCCCAGTTTAAAATCTTGGAAACTATTCCCGCCGATATTGCCAAAACCATTGTTTCCATCTTCTCCAATATTTTTTCCGGTTTCATTATTTTGGTAATCACTTTTTATTTACTTCATGAACGCAGGAATGTTGATAAATATAGCCTTAAATTCCTTGGCGCCAAAGGCCAGCTCACCGTCCGGTCTGTCTTCGAACAACTCGAAGCCCGGCTCGGCCACTGGGTTAACGCCGAATTGTTATTAATGACCATTATCGGCATTTTGTCATATATCGGCTATCTTTTTCTTGGCTTACCCTACGCTCTGCCCTTAGCCTTAATTGCCGGTCTTTTGGAAATAGTTCCCAATATCGGTCCGATTATCACTACATTTATCGCCGCTTTGGTCGGACTTACCGTTTCGCCTTTCATTGCTCTGATGACCATACTTTGGGGCATTGTTGTTCATCAGTCTGAGAATAACTTTATCACCCCCAAGATTATGAAAGAAACTGTCGGTCTCAATCCTATAATTACAATTTTAAGCATTGCTACCGGCGCTAAATTAGCGGGTATCGGTGGCGCCTTACTGGCCGTTCCTATCTATCTGGCTGTTGAAACTGTGGTTAAAGTTCTTTCCACTCGAAAATAATATCTGCAGAGATTGATAAGCCGGATTCTGTTTAGGGACCATCAATCTAGTCTCTCTACCTGGTACTTCCAAACTTCGTAGGTCTACGTACCTTTTGAGATTTCCGCGGGAAGGATGCTCGTTTCACCTCGGCTCGCCGTAGCTTCTTGCAAAGGCGGCTTACCTATTCGTCTCTGTAGCATAGCCGTCAGATTACTCCGACCTCTACCTTTTTGAGTTCCCTGAAGTTTTGCGGTCCGGACTTTCCTCTTAGCCTCGCCGTAGCTTTCGCGTAGGCGGGATTAAGTGTGTCCTTCAACCTCTGCAGACACCGTATTATATACTAAAAACCCCCTCCAAATGCTTTGGAAGGGGTTTGAACATCTCCGAAAACTACGCTAATAAGGCAGCGTCGGCGGCAGACAAAATTTTGAACATTTTGGTACCGGTCTCTGGATCAACTGCTTCTGCGGCTGGTCGGCCATTTTTCAAAGTTACTTTTTTAACTTTAGACACGTCGACTTCGACGGCTTTTCTCGATTTTACGGAATAAAATTTAATTACTGGCATTAATCTTGTCACCCCCTTGAAATTAAATTATTAATTAGGAATATGGCAGCGATAGCAATAGTACTCAAAACGAAGCTTTTTAGCAAATCTTTTTTTAAATAATTTTCCTGATCTATCATTTTCAAGCCAGTATAACACAGTTCTTTGCTACAATTAGTTTATCGTGAATCTATTTTATATAATCACCATTCTAAATCTATTGGGTCTTTCCTATCTTACCTTTTTATTTTACCGATTCCGCTTTAAAAGTCATCCCCAAGCTAATTCCAATTTGACCCCTTCCCAGACTAATTATAAAATCCATCTCAGTCGGTTTAATCCCTTTGAAGAAGTTGGTGGTGATCAGAGCTTTATTTTGTGTCTGTTGGATAATAGTTTGTCTGGTGTTATTATTACTTCATTACACCATCGGGATTTTACTCGGGTTTATGCCAAAACCATAAAAAACGGTGAATCTCTTCAGGGTCGTCTTTCCCCGGAGGAAATAAAAGCCCTTAACGATACTATTAATAGTTAGCTAAAAAATGAAATCATCACCCACTAAAATCATCTATTACTTAGGTCTTTTTTTGGTTATAACCGGCATTTCTTATTTTGCTTTTTCCCGTTTTGCCAGATCATCCGGCAATAATCCCACCCAAACAGTTAATACTCCTACTTCAGCCCCGATCAAGGCCGGCATTTTGACTTTTTCCGGTCCCAAAACTGAAGTCTGTCCTCTTAACGGTCAATTGTTTACTAAAGATGAAAAAAATCTCTGGTCAACCAAGCGTCCTTTGGTAGTCATGATCGAAAACCATGCTGATTCCCGGCCCCAATCCGGCTTAAACAACGCCGATATTGTCTATGAAGCCGTGGCCGAAGGCGGTATTACCCGTTTTGAGGCAGTTTTTTACTGTAATGTGGTTAAAGGTGCTCCCAATAAATATGATGTTGGTCCGGTCAGATCCGCCCGCACTTATTTTCTTGATATTGCTTCTGAATATGCCGATTACCCTCTTTATGCCCATGTCGGCGGTGCTAATTGTAGCGGCAGTGATTCTGCCGTTAAGACTACTAACTGTTCTACCGATGTCCGGGCCCAAGCTTTAGAGCAAATTTCTAAATATAGTTGGACCAGTAAGGGTACTTGGGGAGATCTCAACCAATTTTCCCTGTCTTATAAAGCCTGCCGTCGTGAACCGGATCGTACCGGTACCGAAAAAGCTACCGAACATACCATGTATTGTTCTACCAGTGAATTGTGGAATGTCGCCGCCGCCAGAGGTCTGACCAACATGACTCTGGTCAACAACACCTCCTGGGATAAAAACTTCCGTAGCTGGTTGTTTAAAGCCCCAGACCTTCCCGCTTCCACTGCCACCGCTATTAACATTGCCTTCGACTTTTGGTCCGGTTACAAAGATTATTCAGTCGCCTGGAAATACAGTGTCGCTACCAAAGAATATATTCGCACCAACGCTGGTCAACCAACTACTGATTTCAACGACAACGAGCCTTTGACTGCCAAAGATGTCATCATCCAATTTGCCAAGGAATCCCGTTCTATCGACGAGCATCTTCACAACCTTTACGGTGTGATCGGTACCGGCACGGGAGTTCTGCTTCAGAATGGCACAAAAACCGATATTACCTGGTCCAAAGCCAACCGCACCTCCCGCACCATTTTTAAAGACACTACCGGCAAAGAAGTCAATTTAGTTCCCGGCCGTATCTGGGTAGAAATTTTACCAATTGGTGCCTCTGTTAGTTATGAAGGTTAGTCACCGTCTTAAATCTCTATTTACTTCCCAAACCAGATCGAAATTAATTGCCATCTTTTTTAGTCATATTACCGAACTGTACTATGTCCGTGAATTAGTTAGGTTAACCGGGGAAGAAATAAATTCAGTCCGCCGTGAACTGGAGAATATGAAAACATCAGGTTTAATTTCCTTCGAACCCCGGGGTAACCGCCTCTATTATTGGTCCAACCGCGATCATTTTCTGGCC
>JAPLYY010000103.1 GCA_026395315.1 Candidatus Shapirobacteria bacterium
CTCAAAAATACAAATTTCATCATCATAATCTTAATATTCTGGATTGGGCTAATATCCAAAATAGAAAATTCAATCGACTCCTACCAAATTTTCTTTTTCACCTTAATCCCCGCTATTTAAAAACATTTCTAAAATCATCGGCCAAAGCAAACTACTTATCTCAAAGCTCAATCTTAATCCGCGAAATACTAAATCAAAAATTCAACTTAAGCTCTTAAAGCTCTGGATGTTACTCCGACTCTCGTCGTTAATAAATTCTTTGTTAATTTATATCCGGCCCAAGATATTTTAAGAATATAATCAAAATCTTCCCATGATTTTATTTTATTCAAAATTCTAAAAATTGACATTGGCGACATCCACCTTTTTATCAAAAAATTTTTATATAACTTTTTTTGCATTGCTATAATTTCTTCCCCGCTAAAATATTTAGTCTGGCAAGCCACATCTTCAGAAAATAACATATGTTTGTCTTTCATCAACCAGCCTTCTTTAGCAAACATTTCATAGATTGGAGTGCCGGGGCGAGGTCCTAATCTAAAGAAAAAGGCCAAATCAACATCAGATTTCAAGGCAAATTTAAAAGTATTATCAATATTTTCCCTATTTTCATAAGGAAAACCAATTATGTTCGTTGCTAAAGTCCAGTAGCCTATTTTATTTGCATACTTTGTCAATTCTTTAGCCTGATCAAGACTATATGGCTTTCCCACCCATCGTCTTAATTCTCTATCGCCGGACTCTATCCCAAAAGTAATCCGATAACATCCAGATTTCTTCATCAGCAATAATAAATCCTTAGTTAAAGTCCAGTGGGCAATTCCATTCGGCGTTGTCCATTTTATGTTTATTTTTCTTCTTATAATTTCATTACATATTTTCTCCAATCTTACTTTATCCACCGACATGCTATCATCCTGAAAAGCAAATTCCCTCGCTCCATATTTATTTATCAACATTTCCATTTCATCCACCACATTCTCCGCACTTCTCCCTCTCCATTTATGTTGCCATACTGAATTTACCGAACAATACAAACAATGCCCCGGACACCCTCTAGAAGAAACTAGCGGAAACACTGGTGTTCTCATGTTAAAACTACCTCCCAAACCATACTTAGGTAAATCCAATTCTTCCCAGGCCGGAAATGGTAAATCATCCAGATTCTTTACTAACTCTCTGGCATCATTTTTAACTATTTTCTTATTTTCTTTAAAAACTATTCCTTGTATATTTTTTAAATCCACTCCTTTGACTAACTCCCACAAAGTTTCTTCACCCTCACCATACACAGCCACATCTACCCACTTATTTTTGACAACAGATACCGGATCGATACTTACATGTGATCCTCCCAACACCACTTTAATATTTTTATCAACCTTCTTTACCAACCTCGCTATCTCTAATGAATCATCAAAATAGGCGGTAAACATAGTCCCAATACCCACCATATCTGGCTTAAATTTAGAAATTTCGTCGAAAATTTTTTTAATACTCATTCCGAATCTTCGCCCTTTACCATTTTTAACCATTCTTTTACTATCAGTGCCCAAAGCATCTAAAAACTTGACCGTTACCCCTTTCTTTTTTAAATATGCAGTTAAATACAATAACCCAACTGGAATATTTGACGTCAACAGCCCCTCTCCGTATACAGTCCCCGGAGGATAAATCAACATGACTCTCTTATTATTTTCAATTCTTCTTTTCACTTTGTGTCGCCATTAACGTTTTCAATTGTTGTAAAGCTTGTTTAGCCGGTTGGTAATCAGGTATTTGTTTTAATAAATTTTCAAAGATAGTTTCTGCTTCAGTTAACTTCCCCACTTGGGCATAAACTACTCCCACCACATATACCGCCTGAGGATTTTCTGGCTGAAGTTTTAAAGCCGCTTGAGAATGCTGTAACGCCAAATCACTTTTTCCCTCCATTAAATCAATTTGGGTCAAACTTAAATACGTCTGATAAAGCTCCGGTGAAAAATTTAAAGCAACATTGTAACTTTCTCTCGCCAAATCCAATCTTCCGATTTTAAAAAATATATTTGCCCGATTGTGATACGCATCGGCATAATTTGGCTTAACAATCGTCGATTGAGTAAAGCCCTTTATCGCATTAGTAGGATCATTCAGTTTATCGTAATCATCTCCGATATTATTCCAAGCGTTGTGAGAATTGGGAGACACTTGGCAGGTATTTACCCATAATTTATGATTTGTTTGCCAATCAATATTTCTTATATATACCTTTATGGAAAATAAGACCAACAATAAACCCAATACTCCTCCAATTATGATTTTTGAGTACCTCCAAAGGTCAGTAATAATTAACCCCAAAAAAAGACAAAATCCTAATGATCCTAAAAACATATACCTTTCTGCCACCAACCAGCTAACTTTAACCGGCATAATTGAAGGCAACACTGCCGCGATAATAAAGGCCAAAGCAAAAAAATATCTCTTGTCTTTAAAGAAAAAATATATTGTTGTGGCTAAATATAATAACAAAATAAACCAATTCAACTGCCACGGAAAAGTATACATTGTGTGATATAAGGTCAAATCAACCGGAACAGCTAACAACTGAAGATATTTAGATATTCCGGTAGGATATTGAAAAAAAGGATCATAAAAAACACTTTCAGAAGAATTGTATCCTGAATTAACCACCCCAATTCTATATTTAATGTAAGGCATGGCAAATATTACAAACAAAATCGACAACACTAGCGTCCCCAAAATAAATTTAGTCCAGTTGATCCTAACCCGATTAATCCCAACATACAGCAAATAAATCATCATTATCAACAGAACGGCAAATGGTCTTGGCTTATCAGTAAAAAATAAAAATAGTTTCCAAAATTATAAACGCCAACCAACAAAAAACAATGTATAACACCAAACTCAAAACGTGGTAACCAACTGGGCTGCTAATTCCCACCAATTTAGATACCAAATAATTACTAAAAGTTGCCGAATTACCAAACATATTCCAAAAGTCACCCACCCGTGGATTCTGTGTGATTGAAGCATAATCATCTGATACAAATCCTCCGGCTAAACCATTCCAGTAAATAATCACCACCATAACCGTTAACCCCAAAAGATACCTCCAGTTTTCCTTAATTATTTTTTTTAAACTATCCCTCAATCCAACTTTCTCAAACTTATCTTGTTTATTTTCACTATTTTTCAAAATTTCAATCTCTTTTCTGATTTTTTTTAGCTTCCTTTGTGACATACAACATTCTAGCAAAAATTTTCGCCAATTTTTCCTCGCTGTGTCGTAAAGTATTATTTTTTTCCTCAATTATGGCAATATCCTCGTACCTCACTTTAATTTTACTTCTTTTTTCATATTTTATCGGGTACGAATGCTCCTTTTCATAATATTTCAAAATTACCGCCAATTTCTTTTGGTCAAGCTTACCTAAATCGGCTATCAGCACCAATTCAAAAGGGGACACATCTCCCAAATATCTCTTAAACACATTCACATAATCATTCTGATCAAAACCACTGTTTTCGTTGGCTACCGACATAATGTTCGTCATTAAAATCTTCTTGGCTTTTGATCTTTTGTAAGCCTCAATCATTCCCTCCGCTAAAAAATTAGTTATTACCGACCCATACATACTCCCCGGACTAACCACAATTATTTCTGCCTCGTTTATGGCTTGAATTGCCTCTTCATTGGCCTTAACTTTTGGTTCCAGCCAGATTGTTTTGACCCTATCATCCGACATTCTCAAATTATCCAAATTATGTTCCCCACAATATTCTTTGCCGCTAATTGTTTTAAAACAGACATTTCCCGGTTCCACCGCTACCGGAATAACTTTACCAATAATCCTCGCCCCGGTTAGATGAGAAAAAAGTTCATCTACTTCAGACAAGTTACCCACTCTTTCTGACATAAATTGAAAAAATAAATTGCCGAAATTTCGCCCCCGGCCGTCCCGAAACCTCAACATCTCTTCCCAGGCATTCTTTTGCTCACCGTCATTCCATAAAGAAATTAACGCCCGCCAATAGTCAGAAAAGGCCAAAATATTACCTCGTTCATCGGTTCTCATTCTACCGCTGTCTCCGCCCGAATCAAAAGTAGTCACAATGGATTTTATATTGCAGTATGTAGCCTTAATTAACGCTTTATTAACCACCGGCATCCCCGAACCACAGCCCATGGTACAAATTTTATAATTATTTCTCATCTTTTTTGCTACACTATCATATCAAATGGAGATATTTAAAGAAATTAAAGCCGTTATCAAATGGCACGAACTTCTCTGGCAGATGGTTAGCCGTGAAGTCAAAGCCCGCTATAAGCAATCGATTCTTGGCTACTTTTGGGTAATTCTCAATCCTCTGGCTCAAATGCTGGTTATGTCCTTTGCCTTTTCCATCATTCTTCGTATTCCCACCAATGCCGCTTCTAATATTCCCTATTCTGTCTTTCTGTTCGTCGCCCTTTTACCTTGGAATCTGTTTGCCAACTCATTATCATCAGCCTGTGGCTCACTGGTTGGCTCTGCCTCATTAATTACTAAAGTTTATTTTCCCCGAACCATATTAGTTATCTCCACCATTATCGCCAAAATCGTCGATTTTCTTTTTGCCTTAATCGTCCTGATTATTTATATGATTGCTTTTCATATTTCTATCAATACCAACATTCTTTGGATTTTCCCCATCTTTTTCATTCAACAAATTTTCACCCTTGGGCTGTCTCTCTTTTTCGCCGCTAGCAACTTACTCTACCGCGACATCCAATATTTAATTTCCCTAATCTTAACTCTCTGGCTTTATCTTACCCCGGTTATTTATCCCGCCGACATTGTTCCCGCCCGATACAAAATATTTTTCCAATTGAATCCCATGGCCATTATTATCAATGCCTACCGTCAAACCGTCCTTGGCGGCGGTCCCCCCAATTATTTCAGTCTGTTGATCGCTTTAATTGTTTCTCTCATTGTTCTGCTCTTGGGTCTTTCTTATTTCAAATCCCGCGAAAAAATCTTTGCGGATAATATATAAAACACAGCGTTACCCCTAAAATTATCCCTTCGCTGATCAATAAACTCGTCGCCGCTGCCGAAAATCCATAAATAGAAATCAGGAAATAATTTAGACCCAAATTTAATAACATTCCTACAAGCACAGCATAAAAAGTATATTTTTGTTTACTTTGAGCCACCAATAAATTGGACAACAGTATTCTAAAATAATTGATCACCCCAGCCCATATTAGTATAGCCATAGCACTGCCGGCGATTAAATAATTTGTTCCATAAATAGTGGTCACTATCAAATCTCTACCTATGGTGATTATCAACGTTAATGGGATTAAACCAACTAAAGAAAATCCAATTACAATTTTTAACAATCTGTTTAAAGTCACCCTGTTTTGTTGATGCACTAATACCGACATCCTGGGAAAGATAGCATTATTAATAAAATTTATACTTTGAAAGGCAAAGAGAATCTTGTACGCCGCCTGATAAAAGCCCACCTTTTCCTGACCTAAAAATTTTCCGATTAGTAATGTATCAATATTGGCATAGACCGCCGCCACTATCGCCGTTGCCAATAGCGGAGATGCTTCCTTTGACAAAGTCAAAATAAACTTTTTATCAAACTCCAAAACAATTCTTAAATCTAATTTTTTAATTAACTCCAAAGATATTATTAGGCTGATCAATGTTGTCACTACATAGCTAATCGCTAAATCCAATACGCTACCTTTGTTACCAATCGTCCAAATTGTTGCCAAAAGAATTCCGATATAAAAAGTCAGTTTAGTCAAAAAAACCAGTTCCATTTTTTCCCAGGCTGTAAAAATTGTCACAAATGTCGACTGGGTTACTTGGCACAATTGGTAAACTCCAATCGCTAATATCAAACCTCTGGCTTGGCTACTATTAATAATGTAAGTGGACACCAGAATTGTCAGTATGGTTAAAGCTCCTAAAACTAATTTCGCTGACAATAAATTACTCAGATATTTTTGAGTTTTATCCTTTTCTTTGGCAATTTCCCGATTAGCAATCTGGCTCATTCCCAGGTCAGCCATAATCAAAAATATTGCTACATAGGCCGATGATAAATTGTATGCTCCGAATTCTTTTGGTCCAAAATACCGTACCATACTTACCGTGACTCCAAACATGATCAGTTTGGACATTACTTCAACCAAGCCCAGCCAAAATGAATTCTTAAATAGTATCTTCCGGTTTGACATCACCAAATTCTATCATTTCCCAACAAGTTGAAATTTTACTATTAATTAATTGTAAAATATCCTCATAGTGCAAAAACCACTCAAAAATAAATCTATCATTTACGCTTTTATCGACAGCCAAAATTTAAACTTAGGAATAAGAAGTTTGGGTTGGAAATTAGATTGGCGAAAATTTAGACAGTACATAAAAAACAAATATAACGTCGAAAAAGCTTTTGCTTTCATTGGATATAAAGCCGGAAATGAAGCTTTGTACACCAGTATGCAAGAAATGGGTTATATTGTCGTCTTAAAACCCACCCTAGAACTTCCTGATGGCACTGTCAAAGGCAATGTTGACGCTGAACTAGTTTTACACACGATGATCGAATTTAAAAATTTTAATAAAGCAGTAATAGTCACCAATGATGGAGATTTCCATTGTTTAGTTGAATATCTTGTAGATAAAAACAAACTTCGTTGCGTCCTTGCACCAAACAAACACTATTCGAGTCTTCTTCGCGAATTCAATAATTATATTATTAGAATTGATGTCTTAAAAAATTCTTTAAAATTAGACCAAAAAAAGACTGGCATTCGCGGTCGGTCGAAACCTTAGGCTAGTCCAGTCATCGTGATTCTCAATTATAACAACAAATCAATGAATAATAAAGATACCAATACAATCATCAAATTTGATCACGTTACCAAGGACTTCTCCCTCCAAACTCAAAAAACCTTCAAGGAATTCCTTCCTGCCTTATTTATGGGTGAAAAAACCGTTAATAAATTCACTGCTCTCTCTGATATTTCCTTTGAAATTCAAAAAGGGGAGTGTATTGGTATTATCGGTCCTAATGGTAGTGGCAAATCTACCATCCTCAAGCTCGTTGCCGGCGTTATGTCTCCCACTTTGGGTAAAGTTACCGTTCACGGTAAAATTAGCCCTCTTATCGAGCTTGGCGCCGGCATGCATCCTGAACTATCCGGCCGGGAGAATATCTATCTCAATGGTGCCATCCTCGGCCTCAAACGTAAACAAATTGACGAATGTTTTCAAAGTATTGTTGATTTCTCCGAACTACAGGAATTTATTGATCAACCCATAAAACATTATAGTTCAGGCATGTACATGCGCCTGGCCTTTTCCATTGCCGTCCATGTCAATCCCGAAATTTTAATTGTTGACGAAATTCTCACCGTCGGCGACACCGAATTCCAAGCCAAATGTTTTGCCAAAATGGAAGAATTCAAAAAGAAAGGTGTCACTATTCTCTTTGTCTCCCATTCAATGGAAACAATAAAATCTTTCTGCACCAAAGTAATTTATATTAATCAACATAAAATTCAGTCCATCGGCAATCCCCATCAGGTAACCCAAAAGTATAAAGCAGATTCCCCACTATCATGAAAAAAAATACTCTCGAGTTTACCGGGGAAAGGTTAATTCCGGAAGCCAATATCGGCCAAGCTTTTTATTATGAACATCTAGTCAGATACTTCTTTGCTTCACGATTTTCTAAATCAAAAATAGTCCTCGACATAGCCTGTGGCACTGGCTATGGATGCCAAATAATTTCAACCAAAGGAAAAGCGGCAAAAGTTGTTGGGATTGATATATCAGAAGAGGCTATAGAATTTTGTAATAAATACTATAAAGAAGACAATATTAATTACTTAGTTGACAATGCCCAAACTTTAAAATCTCAAAGTAGCGGTACCTTTGACTTAATTATCAGCTTTGAAACTATTGAACACATCAACCATCCTGAAAAGTTTATAGAACAGACCAAAAGATTACTCAAAAATAATGGTCTTCTTATTATTTCTACCCCAGACATTAATACTTATCCCAAAGGTAACAAATATCATATTAATGAACAGTCACCGGATGATTTTCGTTTCTTACTTAAAAAATACTACAGATACACAGAAAACTATTATCAAAAATTTTATTTGTCAAATTTAATTTCTCAAAATAAAGAAACTACTTTTATCAATATTGGTGACAATTTGGAAGTAAGTGACACAAATAGTGAATATCTAATTTGTATTTGTTCTGATAAAAAAATCCAAAGTAAGC
>JAPLYY010000047.1 GCA_026395315.1 Candidatus Shapirobacteria bacterium
GGATGAAGATGAAGGAGGATATGTTGGGATAAATCAATTTGCTTTTTAATGTCTTTTATTATTTGTTTCATATTAATTAAGTTGAGGATAATGACACTTTTTCCATTTTTTACCGGAACCACACCAGCAGGGATCGTTGCGGCCGAGGGTTGGGGAAACAATTGGGGCTGAAGAGGCGATTGGTTTATTTGTTTCAGGGATAGGTTCTGAAGAATTTGGATCAATAACGGAACCGCGGCCTTCGGTGGCGTTAGCAGGTACAACCGATTGGGGAGAAGCAACCGGCTCAAGACGGAAAAGAATGCGGGCAAAGTTGGCCTCAAAACGGCGCATGAGGGCCTGAAACATCTCGTAACCCTCTTTACGGTATTCGATCAAAGGATCTTTTTGGGCGTAACCACGAAGACGGACACCGTCGCGCAGATCATCAAGAGCGGTCAGATGATCCACCCAGAGTGGGTCGAGAGCTTTGATAACGGCATAGGATAAAATATTATTAGCCAAGTCACGGCCGAAATATTCGAGCCGTTGGTGCCATTGGTGATCAAGTAAATTAATAAGATAATCGGCTGAAGATTCGGCTTTTTCTATTTCCTGTTTGAGTTTGTCCCGTTCAGAATCAGGCATGGGTAAAATTTCGGAAAATTCAAGAATTAGCTTGTCATTGTCAATACTGCCAGTTTCAAGATCGGTCCGGTTAAGAATAATTTGATTAATCTCGTTTCCCAGATATTTTTTAGCCTCTAACCAATTATCTTCCGGCTTATATTTGGCCATAGACAAGGTGTTATCGCGGATTTTGTAGATGATTTGACGCTGCTTGTTAATGACATCATCGTATTCAACCAAATTTTTACGGACATCAAAGTTGTAACCTTCAACTTTAATTTGGATCTGTTCCAAAACTTTAGAAACTAATGGATGAGTTAAGGGAATATCCGAAGGCATATTGAAACGTTCCATTAACCCCTGGATTTTTTCGCCGCCAAAAATCCGCATTAAATCATCGTCAAGAGCAACATAAAATTGAGAATAACCCGGGTCACCCTGACGACCGGCCCGGCCGCGAAGTTGGTTATCAATCCGGCGAGATTCATGACGTTCGGTGCCAATGACACACAACCCCCCAAGAGAAACAACTTCATCATGATCTTTTTGCCATTTTTCTAAAGTAGTTTTTTCTTTAGGGCCGCCTACGCCGGAGGCTACGGCGGGCCGAGGACCGCCAAGAATAATATCAACTCCCCGACCGGCCATGTTGGTAGCAACGGTAACCGATCCTTTCATACCGGCTCTGGCAATAATTTCTGCCTCTGAGCGATGGTTTTTGGCGTTGAGCATCTGAAAGGGAATGTTTTTATTCTTAAGAAGGGAGGCAACGACTTGGTTTTTGGCGATACTGGTGGTACCGATCAGAACCGGCTGACCTTTAGTGTGCAACTCTTCGACCTTAGCGGCGATGGCGGCATATTTTGAGCGGGTAGTTTTAAAAATTAAATCAGATTCATCAAAACGTTGGGTGGAACGATTGGTAGGGATTTGAACAACGCTAAGATTATAGATTTTGTGAAACTCTTCGGCCTCGGTGGCAGCAGTACCGGTCATGCCGGCTAGTTTTTCATAAAGACGAAAATAATTTTGAAAAGTAATGGTAGCCCAAGTTTGGGATTCCTGCTGAACTTTAACGTTTTCTTTGGCTTCAACCGCCTGATGCAGGCCATCGGACCAGCGGCGGCCGTTCATTAAACGACCGGTAAATTCGTCAACAATGATAATTTCACCATCTTTAATAACATAATCTTTGTCTTTATGAAATAACGCCTCAGCTTTGATAGCATTTTCTATATAATGAATAGTTTCAAACGATTCCTCGTATAGATTACCAACTTTTAAAACATTCTCAACTTTACGTATTCCAAATTCGGATAGGGTGGCACTACGCGATTTTTCATCAATGACATAATCGGTGGGTTGAAGTTCTGCCGCAATTTGGGCAAATTTATAGTATTTATCAACCGGAGAATTGTTGGGAGAAGAAATGATCAAGGGTGTCCTGGCTTCATCAATTAAAACAAAGTCAACTTCGTCGACAACGGCATAGTAATGGTCGGGACGTTGAACCGCCTGGTCAAATTCAGAAACCATATGGTCACGAAGGTAATCAAAGCCAAATTCGTTGTTAGTACCATAGGTAACATCAGCTTGATAGGCTTCCTGACGGGTGATGGGTCGAAGATGAGATAAACGTTCATCAACATTTTCTGAAGGAT
>JAPLYY010000037.1 GCA_026395315.1 Candidatus Shapirobacteria bacterium
TGACCGATAACCTGAAGAATTTGGCTTAATTCCTCGGTAGCTTTATCATAGTCGGCTTTATTAGCATCGGTTTTACCAACCAGATCCTGACCGGCTTTGAGTTTTTCCTCGATTTTGGCTTTATCCTCGGGTTTTACTTTATCACCAAAATCCTTGAGGGATTTTTCAGCGGTAAAGATAGTGGCGTCAAGCTTATTTTTAGCCTCGGCGAGGGAGTGTTTTTCCTCATCGTCACGGGCATGAAGCTCAGCTTCTTCCTGCATTCTTTTAACCTCAGCTTCGGATAAATTAGTGGCATTTTGAATGGTAATTTTTTGTTCTTTATTAGTACCCTTATCTTTAGCGGAGACACTGAGGATGCCATTAGTATCAATGTCAAAAGTGACTTCGATTTGAGGAGTACCGCGGGGAGCGGGGGCAATACCGTCTAAGATAAACCGACCCAAGGTTTTGTTATCGGCTGCCATGGGGCGTTCACCCTGAAGAACATTGATTTCCACCTGAGGCTGGCTATCGGAATAAGTAGTAAAGACTTGGGATTTTTTGGTGGGAACGGTAGTATTACGGTCAATTAAAGGAGTGCGGACACCACCAGCAGTTTCAATACCCAGAGTTAACGGGGTAACATCGAGCAAAACAATATCCTTAACCTCGCCGGTTAGAACTGCTCCCTGAACGGCGGCGCCAATGGCAACAACCTCGTCAGGATTGACAGAATTATCGAGATCCTTACCAAAGAAGTTTTTAACCAGTTCCTGAACTTTGGGCATACGGGTCATGCCACCGACCATGACGACATCGGTAATGTCGGATTTGGCAATACCGGCATCTTTTAGACATTTTTCCACCGGACCAATGGTCTTTTGAATTAAGTCGTCGACCAATTTTTCCAGTTGGGCTCGGGTAAATTTGACGTTGAGATGCAGAGGAGAACCGTTTTTCTGAGTAATAAAGGGTAGATTAATATCGGTTTCGACCGAGTTAGATAATTCAATTTTGGCCTTTTCAGCCGCTTCGCGGATACGTTGGAGGGCTTGAGGATCTTTGGACAGATCAACGCCATTATCTTTTTTGAAAGTTTCTAACAACCAGTCAGAGATACGATGATCAAAATCATCGCCGCCGAGGAAAGTATCGCCATTGGTGGCCTTAACTTCAAAAACACCATCACCAATTTCGAGTACGGAAATATCAAAAGTACCGCCGCCTAAATCATAAACGGCAATAGTTCCCTTTTTCTTTTTATCCAAACCATAAGCCAGCGCGGAGGCGGTCGGCTCGTTAACGATTCTTTCAACCTTAAGACCGGCGATCTCTCCAGCTTGTTTAGTAGCTTGACGTTGAGAGTCATCAAAATAAGCCGGGACGGTAATAACGGCGCTGGTGACTTTTTCACCTAAATATTTTTCAGCTTCGGCTTTAGCTTTTTGAAGAATCATAGCCGAAATTTCCTGAGGAGTGTAGATTTTACCCTCAATTTCAACGGCAGCCATGTTGTCTTTACCGGCCACAATTTTGTAAGAAGCAATTTTTTTGGTTTTTTCCACCTCGGGATCATTAAAACGACGACCCATTAAACGTTTGATAGAGAAAATAGTATCTTTGGGATTGAGAACCATTTGCCTTTTAGCCAGATCACCGACTAATTTTTTAACGGGTTCAACAACCGAGGGAATGGTATTATGGCCCTCGGAAGTGAGGATAACTTTGGGACGGCCCGATTCCATGACAGCCACACAGGAGTTGGTGGTGCCTAAATCAATACCGATAATTTTGTTTGATGCCATATTTTTTTAATTAATTAGTAATTAGTTGAAATAGTTAATTAGATTTTTTACCGACAATAACGCGAGCAGGACGAAGGCAGGTACCATTTAACAGATATCCCTGGCGTTCAACAGAAATAACCTGGTCGGGTTT
>JAPLYY010000025.1 GCA_026395315.1 Candidatus Shapirobacteria bacterium
AAAATGACAAAGAAAATTATCAAAAATACGGTAGCGTTTAATTCGATAGTGTGATAAAAATTCTGGTTGTTCCTTTGATGTTTGAGATAGTCAACCAAGGGTCGAAGACGAGAGGTGGCGATAGCAAGATTAATTGGTTGGGGCATTAACGAAGGAAATGGATAAACTAACTGTATATTTGGTATCTTTGGGTTTTTTTTCAATTACTAGGACATCAACAGATTTAATTTTGGGGTTGACAATTAAGTTGGTCATAAAATCAATAATTGAAGATTCCTGAAAAGCGGTTAAGGAAAGGTCGGCACTGATTTGCTGATTGTCATCGGATTTTAGAACAAGTGATTCAAAGGTAATATCTGGTGGGGTGCTGGCAACTAGGGTATCAATTTTGGACTGGTACTCTGGTTGACTGGCATAGATTTGCTTGATTAAATTAATTTTTTTTTGGAGAAGGTTAAAGTCGTTTTCAAAATTTTGAGTACTGTTAATAATGGCTGTTTGCTGACGAATGACATCTGAAAGATCGGAATTTTTACGGTCAAGATAAAAACGGGATAAGAAAGCCCCGATAACTATCAACTCGGTAAAGACAATGACGAAGCGACCGATAGAAGTAATCCAACGAATAACCCGGGCACCGGTGGTGTTACTATTAGCCTCATCAGGTAAAAGAGAAATCTCCTTTTTGGCAGGTGACATACAATCAGTATATATTAATTTGACGAAAGAAAGAACTGATTTTTGGAGATTAAATTGATTAGTTTCTTAAAGAAGCGGCGATATGATTGAATCTGTTCCAATTTGAACCTAAGGGAAATAAAAGCGTAGGCAATAAAGCCAACTGATGTAGAAACCATAAAGAGGAAAGCCAAATTGATAGTTTTGGAAGTATCAAGGACAAATAAATCGAGAACCTTGAGACTGAGCCAGGTTACGATGCCCATGAATAAACTCGAAATAAAGATACGGATAGAATCATAAAGAGTTTTGTTCCAACCGGAACCATCAACTGACTTAATAAAAAAATAAAGCAAACCGAAACATTGGACCAGGTTCCCAAGAGAAACACTGAGAGCTAAACCATAAATACCTAAATCGGTGAAATTAATAAAGAAGTAGGCAGTACAAATATTTGCTATCAGAGAGATCGCGGAAATATAAAGTGGGGTTTTAGTGTTATGAAGGGCATAAAAAGCCCGGATTAAAATTTGAATAATAGCCTGACAAGCAATGGCCGGAGTGAGAAAAGCCAGAGTTTTAGCAGTTTGGAGAGTGGCACTCCAAGGAAATTGTTTGGCGCCAAAGGCCAAGCGGACGATGGCTACCCGATGAATGAGAATAATAATGGTAATTGGTAGAGCTAAATAGAGACTTTGAAGAATAATTTTTCTGACGGTGTCACGAAAAAGGTCCAGTTGATTGGTGGCAATGTTTTTAGAAAGCATGGGCAACGAAGCTTGACCGACGGTAGTGGCAAAAATCCGGGACGGTAGATACATTACCTGAATGGCTAAGTTAAGTAGAGAAATCGAACCGGCAGTTAAAGTACTGGCAAAAAATAAAGTAACAGTGTTTTCGATTTCACCTAATCCCAGGGATAAACTACGAGGTACCATTAAACGGATAATTTCGCGGACACCGGATAATTTGGCATTAACTAAAGGGAAGTATTTAAAGCCGACCTTTTTAAGAGCGGGAACCTGAATGAACAAATGAAGAAAAGCTCCAATGACAGCACCGTAAGTAACACCGTAAATGCCAAATCTGGGGGCAATTAGAAATATGGAAGCGATAATGGCCAAATTGTAAAGTAATGGTGAAAGAGAAGGTAACAGAAAAATTTGATTAACCTGCAAAATTCCGGTTAAAAAATTGCTGATGAGAAAAAATATTTGAGCAAAAAGTAAAATTCGGGTAAGTTGGGACATTAGGGTAAGTTGAGATGGAGAAAAGCCACCGGCAACCAGTGAAGAAAAGAAAGGGGCAAAAATAAAAACAATTAAGGAAAGAACACCAAAAGCGAGAAGTAATAGGTTAATAACCGTGGAAGCAACCTGATAGGCCTGTTTTTTGTCTTTGTGAAGATAACTACTAAAAACGGGAATAAAAGAAGCCGATAGGGCACCAGTAACTAAAAGCTTAAAAATCAAATCAGGTAAACGAAAAGCGGCGTTGTAAGCGTCAAGATCAGTAACACAGCAGTTGAAAAAATGGGCGTAAAGAAATTTACTACGTAATAAGCCCAATATAGCAGAAAGTCCGAAAGTTATGGCCAATACCAATGATGCTGATAAAATACTATGCTGGCGAAGATGGAATAAGGAATTTAACCAGCGGACAAGCTTCATTGGCTTATTATAAATGCTTGTATTTAAAAAGTGGTTAAGATAGAATATCTGTCATGCCTATCGGTAGATCAGCCAGAAAATCACTCCGTAAATCAGAGCGAAATCAAAAAAGTAATTTGTCTTTTAAAAATAAATTAAAAGAAACGATTAAAAGTTTCTTGAAAAAACCAACAGAAAAAGCTCTGGTGGAGGCTCAATCGATTTTGGATAAATCAATTGCTAAAAACATTTGGCACAAAAATAAGGTTGCCAGAATAAAATCGGAATTGGCAAAAAAGGTTGGTAAAGAGGTCAAGACGGTGGTAAAGGTCAAAAAAGCAGCAATCAAGAAAGTGGTCCGTAAAACTAACAAAAAGATATAAGGGCATATAATGGTAGTTATGAAAAAGTTTTACATTACTACCCCAATTTATTACATCAACACCGAACCGAGTATTGGGTCAGCATGTACTACTGTCGCCGCCGATGTCTTAGCCAGACTACACCGACAACTAGGAGAGGAAGTATTTTATTTAACCGGGACTGATGAACATGGAGAAAAAGTAGCCGAAACGGCCGAACAAGCGGGATTATCTCCGATTGAATTTTGCAATCAAATAGCACCAAAATTCGAAGAAGCCTGGAAATTATTAAACATTAGTCACGATTTTTTTATCCGGACGACTGACCCAAGACATGAAAAGGTGGTTGGGGAAGTACTGCAAAAAATTTATGACGTGGGTGACGTTTATAAAGACAAATATGAAGGTTGGTATTGCATCGGTTGCGAGGAATTTAAAACCGATAAAGAATTGGTTGAGGGCCATTGTCCACTGCATCCGCCGAAAAAAACGGTTTTAAAATCGGAAGAAAATTGGTTTTTTAAATTGTCAAAATATATTCCCCAAATTATAGAATTGATTGAAAATCCAGAAAAAAATTATATTTTTCCGGAGAGTAAAAGGCTAGAAATTTTGGCTAAATTAAAGGCCGGGGTCAACGATATTTCGATTTCACGAGAAAAAGTAAAGTGGGGAATTCCGGTGCCGTGGGATAAAGAACATACGATATATGTGTGGATTGATGCGCTGATTAATTACTACAGTGCGACTGTGTTTTTGGAAAATAAAGCTGATTTTTGGCCGGCAGATTTACATTTACTAGGAAAAGAAATTTTGTGGTTTCATACAGTTGTCTGGCAAGCAATGTTGATGTCGGCCAATTTGCCTTTACCTAAAAAGACCTATATCCATGATTTTTATACTATCGACGGGCAAAAAATGTCCAAATCACTGGGGAATACTATTCCACCGAAAGAAATGGTGGATTTGTTTGGGGTTGACGGGTCTAGATATTTAATTGCCCGATCATTTCCCAATAACGGCGATGTAGATGTTGATATAGTCAAATTTAAGGAAAAATATAATGCTGATTTGGCTAATAATTTGGGAAATTTAGTGAGCAGAGTGTGTAAACTCGGAATTGGATTACCAATTCCCAATCCCTCTAAATCTCCCTTTGACAAGGGAGACTTTACAAATTTAATTGACAATTTAAAATTTGATGAGGCAATAAGTTGGGTGTTTGATAATTTTATCGATAAATCAAATAATCGACTCAACGAAGTGGCACCGTTGAAATTAGAAGCCAATGATCCGAAAAGAATTGAGGTATTAACTGAATGTACCCAAAATTTGCGACAGGCAGCGTTTTATTTGCAATCAGTAATGCCGACTATTTCACAAAAAATATTAGATTTATTGGACGGAGAGATTAAACCATTGGAAAGTGGGTTGTTTCCGAGAATTGTATGATTGATACCCACGCCCATTTAAACCCTTCCCCAACCCTTCCCTTGACAGGGCAGGGAGAAAACTTCAGAATTGCCGGATTAAAGGCAGTAATTTTGTCGGCGGGAAATCTGAAGGATGCTAAAGAAAACTTGGTATTGGCTAAAACCAATTCGATTTTTTATCCGGCAGCAGGGATACATCCACAAGAAACCCCCCTTGATCCCCCCTTGAAGAATGGGGGCAATACAATTGATATGCTGATAAACGAGTTAGATAAAATGGTGGAAGAAAACGACAATATTGTAGCAGTGGGGGAATGCGGTTTGGAACTCAATCCCTCTAAATCTCCCTTTGACAGGGGAGACTTTAAAAAACAAGAGATATTGTTTAGAGGACAGATTGCAGTGGCAATAAAACATAAAAAACCACTGATCGTCCATAGTCGAAAAGCGTCGGATGAAACTTTGGCAATTTTAGGAAGTTATAATAATTTACGGGGGGTAATTCATTGTTATACCGGTGGTAAAAAGCGAATTCAAAAAGTACTCGATTTACCGGGTGAATGGTATTTTGGAATTGATGGTAATTTGACTTATGAAGACGGACTAGTGGAAGTGGTAAATAATATACCTAAAGACAGGTTATTATTGGAAACAGACTGCCCGGCGTTGACGCCGATCCCTCACCGGGGTGAAACTAATCGGCCGGAGTACGTCAAGTTTGTTTATGAAAAAGTGGCCGAGATTTGGGGAGTGAGTTTAAAAGAAACGGAAAAAATAATTGACGGGAATGCAATGAAATTGTTTAAGATTTAGGTTTGGGCTCGGGCGAGCCGAGCCCCTACTTTACGATAAAATAAATTGTGTTAAATAGCAGACATACTATCAGGAGACAGCTTGTTGATTATAGTAAACCAAATTATTTCTTCGTAACTATTTGTACCTTTAAATATGGCTATTATTTTGAAAAGTATCCCGAACTAAAAGAAATTATTAACAATAACTTGTTGGAGTTAGATAAATATTTTTCAAACGTTGAAATTAAAAAATTTGTGGTTATGCCAAATCACATTCACTTGATTTTGGTAATAAAATATTTTGTTGAAGGCGTAACTTTAGGTAAAGTAATTGCGATATTAAAATCAAAAACGGTTATCGACTGGTTAAAAGTAATCGAGAAAAATAAATTGAATTCAATTGCGGCAATCTGGCAGAGGAATTATCATGAACATATTATTAGAGATAAAAATGAACAGCTGAAATATTCGAGATATATTGAGAGTAATCCGAATAACTGGCTAAACGATTCGTACCATGTTTCGGTAAAGTAGGGGTTTAGCTTGCCTAAACCCTATTTAACAAAATCTCCTACAATATTCTCCAATTCTTTTTGGGATGGATACTTATCAATCAAAGCCACTTCACCGTCGATTAGCAAAACCGTGTTTCCTTGGTAACCCATGGCATAAACCCGAGTCATATCATGGGAATATTCGGGATCATTATCGATTTGAAGTTTTTGACAAACAGCCTGAAGATCGGTAAATAATTTTTTGCCTGGTGGCAGACCGCGGTCGTAAAGTTGAATTCTCATACCAATGACAGATTATACAACAACGAGGCGATGGTCATGGGACCGACGCCGCCAAAGGTGGGAGTGATATAGCTACATTTGGGGCTAACATGTTCAAAATCGACGTCACCATTGGCAACATCGATAACAACGGCGCCGTCTTTGACCATGTCAGCAGTAATAATATTTTTGGTACCGGTGGCAGAAATTAACAGATCAGCGGTTTGAGTGATAGCAGAGAGATCTTTTGTTTGATCGTTACAAAGAATGGCGGAAATAAAATGTTCTTTTAAAGGTTTGCCAATAAGATCGGAATCGTTGATAATAACTATTTTTTTATTAGCGAAATCGAGGTGGTAGTTTTCTAATAATTTGATAATGCCGATAACTACGGCGGGTTTAAAAGACGAATCGGGATTGAGACCATCAACATCTTTTTGGGGTGAAATTAACTTTAATAATTCTTTATTTTTTATCGGTAGTTGAATAAAAAAGCCGCTAACAGAGGGGTCGGTGTTTAATTGATTGATTAAAAAGGGAAGAGTTGAGTCATCTAACAAGTGATGAAGAGTAAATTTAACGCCGACTTCAAGGCATTTTTTTTCTTTTAAAGAAACATATTTTAATGATGAAGGATCATCGCCAACGAGGATGACATGTAAAGAGGTATTTGAAAAAGTTAAAGAATTTAAAATTTGTTGAGATAGAGTTTTGCCATCTAATAAAATCATAGTTGAGTTAAAATTTCTGAACCGGTGGGAGTAATAAGTATAGTGTGCTCGAATTGACAAGAGAGGGAGCCATCACGGGTACGGACGGTCCAGCCATCAGAACGGTCAAAAGTGACATGCCAATTGGGAGAGGCGTTGACCATTGGTTCAATAGTAAAAATCATACCGGGTTTGAGGATAATATCACCATCAGGGTGGCGGTAATGAAAAACGAACGGATCTTCGTGGAAGTGAATACCAACCCCATGACCGCCAAGTTCCCGGACAGGACTATAACCAAAAGGTGCCAGATAATTTTGAATGGTAACCCCAACCGATTTATTTAAGGATCGGCCGGGTTTGAGTTGGGCAATGGCTTTAGTCAGAGCAGTACGGGTGCGTTCGATTAATAGTTTTGTTTCAGACGAAATTTTATCAACTCCTACTGTGGCAGAGACATCACCGTAGTAGCCATGTAAAATAGTAGTGATATCAATATTGATGATATCGCCGTTTTTTAGGATATCTTTTGGTGAGGGAATACCGTGACAGACAACATTATTAATTGAGGTACAAATGCTTTTAGGAAAACCTTCGTAGTTTAAGGGGGCGGGAATAGCGCCATTATTGATAATAAATTTATGAGTAAATTTATTAATTTCTTCTGTACTAATTCCGGGTCTAACCAAACTAAGAGCATATTTTAGAGTTTGGGCAGCCAGTTGGGAAGAGGCACGGATACCATTGATCTGTTCGGGATTTTTTATTATAACCACAACGAATTATATACCAAAGAATTTTGGTGTAAAATATAAGTGATGAAACAAACAATTGCAGGATTGATAGTTTTGTATTTTTTGGTTGCCAGTCCGGTGGATGCTATAACATTGGGAGTAGTAAGGAGGGTGAGTACTCCTACCCCAACACCAGTCCCAACGAAAGCACTTTTACAGATTGTGCCAAGAGGATCGTTGAAGTTGATCAATACCGTGGTACCAACAGTCAAACCAACAGAAACTATAGCACCTACCAAAACGGTAACTCCAACAAATGCCGTAACCGTAACAGAAACACCGGCGCCAACATTACAACCAACAGTTGACCTGAGTCCGACAGTAGAAGTAACTGCTATCAATGATGGTGATCAGGATAATTTAACGATTTGGTTTTTGGCGGCAACAATCGGTTTATTGCTAATAATTGTCATAGCACAGGCTTGGCCAAAAAAAGAAAACGAAGATTAAAGCCGACGATAGAGATAATAGGAATAAACAAAAATGAAGATAGAGTTGAATAAAACCGGAACTAAGACTAAATAGAGGGACAACTGTGGGACAAATAGCGCCATTAGGGCTAAAAGACCGGCGATTTGAAACAGACTACTACTAACCTCATGAGTTTTCTTCCAAACAACATCACTAGTCATCGTCCAGGGGGTACGAATGCCGACAAACCAATTGCGATGAGTGTTTTTAAGGAGAACTCCGGCATAATAATAGAGTATGGCCAGGGCAGGACTCATGGCCTGAATCATGTTGAAGCGGGAACCTAAATCCCAAAAAATAGTTAACAACTGAATGTAAAATAAAAAGGCGAAAATAATATTAACAAAAAGATAGTAATATTGATCGAACTCGGCAAAATTTTTCTGGTAAGGGTCAATTTTAGGAAGAAACAAAAAGATAAAATAGAGCGCTAAAGACATTCCAGGCATGAAAAACAAGGCAAAAGCTTTGGAAGAATAGCCGTTAACTTCCCCGGAAATACCCCAGTGGGTGGCTAAAATATCGGGTAAGTAAGGATAAAGAGTGATGCCAATTAAAACAGTAATAAAAATAATGGCAAGGGGAAAGAGGTGATGAAATTTCATGATTTAGTATAAACCAAACGGTTATCAACTAATGAGCGGAGATTTTGGTGAGAACGAAGATATTCAATCAGAACGTCTTGGGCGGAAGTAGAAATGACTTTTGTTTCCTTAAACTCGGTTAAATTTAAATAGGGAACGGCATTGTTGGCGTGAAAGCCCTGAAGACAAATGGTGAAGAGGGAATCGTCAGTTACTGGTTTTGAGTTTATAGTTAGAGAATCAAGTTTATCACTATAAACTGCCTTAACACCGGCACTAACTTGATAACACTCCCCTTCGCCGGTACGGTTTTCCGACCGCATAATATGAGTAAAAATTTTCTTGAGTTGGGTGCCGGTAATCGAATAGCGAATCAGAGTGTCGTTATAAGGAAAACAGCACATTAAATCGTTAAGGGTAACCAATGGACCCATTTCCTTAACCCGGATCGAACCGCTGCCAACAAAAGCAATATCAACACCGGAGCTGTCAGCAAAAGCATCGGCAACAAGATTACCCAAAGAGGTTTCAATTTCGCGAGCCGGATGAGTTAATTTGGTGGATAGTTTAGTTAAAACAGCGCTGTATTTATCATCAACTTCTTTTTTAAATTTATCAATAAAATCAAGCAACTGTTGATCGGGTTTAACAATATCGTTGGTGATGGGAATCAACTGCCATTGATAGTCAACAATGCTATTGGTGTCATCATCAACAACAATATCAAAACGGCCAACCTGGTTGGTGGAGGTGCCTGCCTGAACAATGGGAATATTATTAACCACCACCGGTTTTTTTAAGAAGGTGTGGGGATGACCGCCGATAATCAGATCAACCCCCCATTCGGGTTTTAGCAGTTTAGCTAATTCCTGATCGGAATCAATGCCGATATGAGTCAATAAAATAGTTAAATCGATGTCATCATTTTTGTAGGCGTTGCAAATTTTACCGACTTCGGCGCTGGCTTCTTCCAGATTGACAAAAGAACCGATAAGTTTGTCCTGGTCGATGGAATCGATGACTTTATCAGTGATAATGCCGGTAAATAAAATATCAAAACCGTCTTTGTTGATGATTTTGTATGGGTTCATCAAACGTTTGTGATAAGTTTTAATGTAAAGATTGGCGTTAACTATAGGAAAATTAGCCATTTTTTCCAAGAATAAAAGATGGGGTAAACCATAATCGAATTCGTGGTTACCCAAAGCGACAATGTCAGGAGCCAGATAGTTCATAATTTCAATAGTAGAAATGCCCTTATATTCGGTGTCAATTAGACTACCTTGGACCATATCACCGGAAACGACGTAAAAGACGTTTTTTTCTTCCGAGCGGACTTTGTTGATATAGGCCGAAAGTAAAGCCAGGCCGCCGATCATTTCACCGGGTTTACCGCCAAGTTCGGCCAAAAAATCCCCGTGCATGTCATTTGAGTGCAGAATGGTGAATTTTTTAGTGGCCATTAATTTTGGACGGTAAATTCTTTTTCGGGATAGGTGGCGTCGAGATTGACTTTGCCGCCATCAAGATTAAGTGATCTGATGTGAAGATTGGGAATAGCGTTGAGACGATCTTCAACAAAACCGGTGATAGGTTTGATATTTTCATTAACCAAATTTTGGGGAATAGTAATGCGGCCAACTTCGATAGTCTGAGGAATTAGAGTGACTTTATTATTAATGACACTGACACTACCCTTGAGATAGAAAGGAGGATTAAAACCGATATGATACTCATCCACTTTGGCTTCAATTTCTTTGATGGAATGAGTGAAAGAAATCCAAGAAAGTATTTTACGGACATTAAGTACACCCGAAGCTTCACCGGTACCGTCAGCATTAATTTTAATTTGGATATTAGAAACAGGATAGTTGACCCATTTAACAGAATTATTCAGAGCGGATATTTCGGCGGAACTAAAAGAAGTTTTGATTTCTTTTTGACCTTCATATTTAATACCACTTTGATTGTCCTGGCTAGGAGTGATAGCAATGCCTTCAACACCATTGTTAGTATAAGCAGCTACACGGTCAGCTTCAGTATATTTAATACCTAAGTCCCGGGGTGAGCCGGAAGTCAGGTATCTAAAACCAAAATAACCAAGACCAAAAATGAGAACAAGAAAAATGATTACTTTTATCATATTGTAATTATTGTAACACTTACTATAATTGTAGTAGATATGAATAAATTAACCGTCAAACCACTCCTCTATGATTATAATGCTTTGGAACCGGTCATTTCCAAACAAATCATGGAATTACATCACGACAAGCATTACGTGAACTATATTAATGCCTTTAATGCGGCTTTGGATGTGGGTAAGGTCAGCAGTTTTAATTATAACGGGGCCATAATGCACGAAATTTTTTGGGAAAATATGAGGCCGGCCAAAGAAAATAATTTACCTCCGGAAGGTATGTTTCCCGATTTTGAAAAATTTAAACAGGAGTTTACGACTGCCGCAGTAACGGTAGAAGGCTCGGGCTGGGCGGTATTATGGAAAACAGACAGCGGATTGGCGGTATCACAATTAGAGAAACATAATTTATTGGGGTTAAACGGGGCTAAACCAATTTTGGTATTGGATGTTTGGGAACATGCCTATTATTTGGACTATTTAAACGACCGGAAAAGTTATATAGAGAAATGGTGGCAAGTTGTGAATTGGGATGAGGTGGAAAAAAGAATTTAGCCGATAACAAAAATCCCCCTTCGGAAACCTCGGGGGGATTTTTATAAAAAACTAGATTAACGGGTGACAGAAATCGGAGTACCGCTTTCAGCATGTGGAGCAGAAACAGTTACCCGACCACCGATGGCAGATTGAAATATGTTATAGCCGGTATCAAAGGATGAACACCCGACACCAACAGTATTATTTGGGTCAGTTGGAAGATCGGCAATATAAGTAGGAACGAGAGCATTACAGAAAGGAGCGCCGATTGTAGCTAAACTGATGTCGGCGGCAGAAGTACCAATACCAGCTGGCAAGGCACCTTTCTGATCGGCAGAATACTGATAGACAGCGTTGAGGATAGCGTTAACATCGCTACGACGCTTAGTATCATTGGCAGCCCTGAATTGTTTGCCAGGATTGATGGCAATCAAGACAATGGCGAATAAGACAGCGAGGATGCCGATAACAACAACTAACTCGATCAGGGTAAAACCGGAACGTTTTTTGGCGGTTTTTTCTGTAGACATATTTTTTATTTAATTAATAATTATTAAATACCTAGTTAGTAATATATCATACTGCAGTACTGTATGTCACGTTATTGACCTATAAGGATTTGGATATCGACAGATAGATCATTGCTGTCTTTGATAATAATATTTTGAAATATTCTCCTAACTTCAGCATTAATCTTGTCTTTTATGTCCTGGGAAACACGGGGGTTGAAAGAAACAATAATCCGGTTAGAATTGGTATTTGTCGGAGTTTGAGTTGAAGTAACATTGGTAAATCCGATTTGACCCAACCTATCCCGAAGCAGAGTAGCTTTGGTGGTCAACCGGTTATTGTTGATAGTAATACCGATTTTGGCAGAGGTAATGGTAATAACTGAAGGAGTTGGACTAACAGCGGTTTTGGTAGGAATAACTATCATTTTGAGAAGACTATTATTTCTTTCGGGTTGAGGGCGGGAAGAGACGACCATAATAATGAGGATTAGAAGCATGGTACCGAATATACCGATTAGAATACTGGTACGATTGACCGGGATCTTTAGTTTTATTTGGGGGACAAACCGTTTGGGATTATTAGTCATGATCAGGCTATTCTTATTGAGCTGTTTAAGGTCGGTGATAAACTGATCGTAAATAGACTTGGGGATGACAGAAATTACGGTTAATTTGTGGTTCTTAATTGTGTTGACCAGATTGTTGATAAAGGGTTTATTGGCAACAATAATGGCAGAACCCGTCTCTTGGGAGTATTCATGGGAAACTTTTGAAATAAATGGGATCATTTGAACAAATTTGTCAATTTCAACCTCGTTGCCAAGTTTGGATTCAAACTTTTTTTCGTAATAAATATCAGAGGTGAGAACGATGATGACCCGGCGGTTGATAAATTGATTTTTATTGATAAACGCGGCGATTTCCTGGTTAAACTTGGCTTCGTCAACGATTTCCAGATCAGCAATAAGTTCGGGAGTGAATTTATGCTTTACATCAGTTTGACCGTCGTAATATCGGAGACCATTCTGGGTAACCGTTAAAACCGCCGGTAAGGGAGCTTTTTTTAATAAGTTTTTAGACTTATTAAAAAAATCGGCTGGTTTGGGGAGATTTTTTAATATATTTCCTGCCATGAGTTGATTGATAAATTATTAGTGGTAATATAGTCGGTTGTTTTGATCTGAATAGTCCGGGTAAAATTGCCGTATACACCGCGAGATTGAATGGTTGTACTATTGGGTAAGGTAACATAGGCGGTACCGCCAGCTAATGGCAGATCTTCGCCGGTATAGCCGACATCCCTGGCAAACCTAACCAAAGCATTTTCCGCCCCACTTTCGGCGATATTCAGTGCGATAGATGATTGTTCTGCCTGGGCATTGGCCAGAGAGCTGTTGACCATGACATAGGTGGCAGTGGCGATGACGGTGGTAGCAATGACAGTAAATATAATCAGGGCAACTGATGCAAAACCGGAATTATTGTTATATTTTTTCATTTATTTAATTACAACAACAATAACGATTACTGCTACAATATTGACCTCTATTACCCGCACTGTTACTGCAGTTATTGGATCTACAATTACCGTTGGAATAGCCATTTTGTTGACAAGCTTGTTGACAATTGGCCGGAGTGGGAGTCGGGGTATTGGTCGGCCGAGGTGTTGGGGTGGGAGTGGGAGTAGGAGTGGAAGTTGGAGTAGGCGGAACAGTAACGGTAATATCAGTATCTGAAGTGCCAGAAGATTGGCAGATCCGGCCATCAGATAAGGTGGCAGTGGCCCAAACGGCGGTATTTCCGGAAGTAATGGCGGTAACAGTAGTACGATATGGACTGGATGAATCAGAAGACGGGCTAACCGTGGCAATACCGGGAATGTAAGAACCAAAGTCCATATGATTAATAGAGGTTGACCCCTGACCTGAAACAACAGAAGCGGTAATAGTACTGGTGCCGTTTACCAATAAACTAAGTGTTCTGGGACTGGTGGAGACAGAACAGGGAACCGGGGTGGGAGTAGGCGTGGGAGTGCTGGTCGGCCTGGGGGTAGGTGTTGGAGTCGGAGTGCTGGTTGGCCTGGGGGTAGGAGTGGGAGTGTTGGTCGGTCTGGGGGTAGCGGTTGGGGTTGAGGTAGGAGCGGGATTATTACAACAGCAAACACTAAGAAAACCGGTGCAGTCGAGTATAGCACCGGCATTTTGACCACCACAGAAAAAGGATATTTGACAACTACCGCCGTTACCGTACTGCTGGTTACAATAGGCATTACAGTTGGCCGGTGTAGGAGTGGAGGTAGGCATGCGTGTCGGAGTGGGTGATGCTCCTTGAGTTGGAATTATAGACGGACCCGGAGTATTAGTAGGAACAGGAGTAGCCGTAGGAACAGGTGGGGAGGTGGGGGCGCCAGCCAAGCTATTGGGACGCATGGCAATAACGGTGTTGACATTACTAATCTGCGGACCGTTGGGACGAACAATGTTACTAATAATGCCAAAGTTAACGATTATAGCCGTGCTGGAAGTGCCGACTTTTTGAAACATCAAATTGGTGACAGTGGTGTCGTAACTATTTAGCTGAAGGCCATTAAGGTCAAGATTGTTACCGCTGGCTGCATAAGTATAATTGGTAGCGCCAATACCCAGAGTCAGAGTTTTTTGATCGAAGCTAACAGCAGAATTTTTAGCCCGTTGGATGTCGAAAGACAATCGCTGTTGGATAAAACGGTTATCCTGGTTAACACTACCGGTACCATTAGAATCGAGCTGAAGATTAAGAGTGGAAACCAGCATTTCGGTCAAAACGACCAAGAGAATGGAGAATATTCCCATATAGACAAGTAATTCGATTAAGGTAAAGCCTCGCCTTTTCATAGGGAATAATTTACAGTAACCGAATTAATAAACGGAGTGACATTGGTGTCAGTAGTGGTTAAAAAAGCCTTATATCGAAAACAGCGGGAAGGATTTTTAAACGCACCAGAACTGCTTAAAGGAATAATTCCACCAGTAGATGGGTAGAAACTAGCTGAAGAAGTATCGGGGCCGACATAATTAAAAGTGACACTGTTACAATTACCGGAAATAGCATCAGCAGTAGCGATCTGAAATTTGACATCAGTACCGGCGGGAAGGCTAACTGACGGTAACAAGCGGTTGAAAATAACATTAGATTTGGCATCAAAAGTACCGGATTCAAAGGTACCGGAAGCTTTGTATTTACCGCTGGCAACATCAGGACCTCCCTGGATAACTTTTAAAGCTTGGTTTTTGGTAGTAGTGATAACATAGGCAAAAACCTCACCGTTAGCTTCTTGGGTGGAGGCGACTCCGGTTAAACCGCCAGGGTAAGAGATACCGCCACATCTAGATGGAGCAGCTTCGTTACCTAAGTCCAGAACCACGTATTGCTCGGTACCACCGGTACCAACGACAATAGCCCGATTCTCAAGAGGTAATGTGACCACAGATTGTAGGGCATTTAAGCCGCCGGATTCCCAACCGCCTCCATTTAAGGGGTGACAAGTAGTAGGAGGATTGCCAATAACTGTAGGATTAGAGAAATTGTGGGTTTTATCAGTGTCAATAACAAAAAATTCCTTAAAATCGGCGGCATTAGCATCGGAAATATAAGCCCGGGAACCATCAGGTTTGACATAAACTCCCATAGTAGCCTGGAGAGTGCTGCAATAATTGGGGTCAACATCAACCCCGCCGTGAGTGACGGTACCGTTACGGACAACTCCATTACCGGCTATATTCCATTTACCAGAGACATTATTATTGGTTGCATTTACAATGACCATTTCCGGAATAAATCTCCCGTTGATGGCAACAAATACATAGGTGTCAGTACCGACCTGGCGGACATAAGTTTGTTTTGCCGGACTAAAACCTAAAGAGTTATCGGAAAATTGGATACGACCGCCGATTTGGGAAGGACTGGCGTGATTGGATAAATCCAAAACATAAAGATAATTACCAATTGTTAGATATCCTCGATTATTTAGGACAAATATTGAAGTGGCCGGATCGCTGATAACCGAACTATCTAAGCTAAAAGAGCCTTCTTCGTGAAAAATACCCGGGCTATCGAACCTATTGAGATTAACAATAACAAGTCTTTTGCCACTAGTATTATTGGTGGTGATATAACCCCAACCCGGCTCGCCGAAAACTGAAGTAGTTTGATAACCGCCATTGAGACGGCCATTTAATGTAAAGGCCAACGGTTGAGTAGAAACTATAACTTGGGCAAAGGAAGCGTTGGCCGAAGTAGAGTTTCCCATAGAAACATAGACATTACCCGGGGAGGCAGAAACAGCGGTGGGGATTTCGGGTAAATCGATAGACACGGGGGAAAATGACGGTTCACACCATTTGGTATTAAGAGCTAAGCCGGAGCCGAGTAATACACCACCACCACCACTGTCAGTGGTCTGGGTACCAAGATTAGTACCCAGGCCAAAATCCGACTGGGTATCTTCAATGTGAATACCGTTGGTATGACGGCTTAAATATATAGCCGATTGAACC
Source organism: Candidatus Shapirobacteria bacterium (assembly GCA_026395315.1). Lineage (GTDB taxonomy): Bacteria > Patescibacteriota > Microgenomatia > UBA12405 > UBA12405 > JAPLYY01. The sequence continues at coordinate 15,976 of JAPLYY010000025.1, forward strand.
GATGAAATGTGCGGCTGAGTCCAGGAGACAGTAACAGTAGCCAGCAATGTGGAAGGATCGATTTGGGATGAGGTACCAACACTAATTATGTTATTATCACTGTCGCGGAAAACATTGGTTAAAACTACTTTCCGGGTAAAACTGTCAACAGTATCAGCCGCCGGGGCCAGGCTCCAGCCAGTACCATAAACTATCGGGTGAAGGTCAATATCAACAGGTTTGAGCCCATCCCAACTATTTTCTTTAAGGTTTCGGATCTGTTCTTCGGTTTGCCTTAGGAGGGACAAAGCGCTAGTTCGCTCCTGCTGCTGAGGTTTACCACTCTGAAAACTAACAAAACCAGTAATCAGAGCCGGTAAAATCACCGAACATAAACCAATGGCGATCATAAGCTCGACAAGTGATTGGCCTTTTTTATTAGCCACGTTAGTTAACGGCGGTAACAACGCCGTATTGATTAATAGTTAACGTTTTGGATTGTGAAGTAACAGTGTCAGAAATAATGAGAGTAGAAAGACTGGCGGGCAAAATTTCACCACTACCTTTAGCGAAGATGACATAACCACTATCGGGAAAAGATAATGTTCCGTCCAAATTAACGACAAAATTGCTGGTATCGGTGGAATTATACAAATCGTGGAACAGAGTATAACTCTTGTTTTCAAAATGAATACCGTAGTCACTGGCGACTCCGCGACCCTCGGTGTCACCGATCATAGCTTTGTGCTGTTGGCGTTTTAAATCACTGATAAGAGTGGTGACGGTAGCATTTAGAGAAGAGCCGTGCTGAGCTTTGGATAGGTTTAGGGTTGACAAAGACGCCAAAATTGCAAAAACTCCCATGACAACCAACAGCTCGATGATAGTAAATCCCTGGTTTCTAGTGGGCATTAATTTGGCCAATTAAATTATATATCGGAGCGATGATGGCTAACATCATGGCTCCTAAAAAGATACCGACCAGTACTAAAATGATCGGTTCCAATAAAGTAGTGACGGTTTTTAAATCGTTGACCACGTTGTAGTCGAGATATTCGGAAATATCCTGCATAGATTTATCGAGGGTACCGGTTTTTTCGCCGGATTCGATTATTTTAACCATAACACTGGGAATTTCTTTATGGCTATTTTTTAACCCCTCTGATAGTTTACCACCGGAGGTAATAATATCCTTGGAATTGTTAATCGCCTGATTGATCCGTTGATTGATAACCACATCACGGCAAAGATCAAGGGCCACGGAAATGGGTACATTTGAAGCTAAAAGTAGGGCAAAACTGCGGGTAAAACGAGTTAGATCAATTTCGCGAATCAATTTGGATATGACCGGTAACTTGGAGAAAAATATCAAAAACGATCGTTTTTTCTCCCGGTAAAGGTAGATAGTAAGGAAAATTAAAACGGCAATGGCAATAACTATCGGCAGGGTATAAGATGTCAGAGCATGACTCATGGCGATCATGATCTTGGTGGGAAGTGGCAAAACCACCCGTAAATTGCTAAAAATGGTAGCGATCCGGGGAATGACAAATAAAAGTATCACCAAAAACATTCCGAAAAAGACAACCAAGAGAATAACCGGATATAATAGAGCCGCTTTGATTTTGTCGGTAAACTCCATATCCCGACGAATACCCTGCTGGAGATCACGTAAAGTGGCCTCAAGATTTCCTGATTGTTCGGATGATTTTAAAATATTGATATTGATCCGGCTAAAAATTTTGGGAAAATGAGAAAAAGCAAGGCTAAGAGTGCCGCCTTCGACAAGAGTTTCTTTGATGTGATCCAATAAATTTTTCAAGTTACCGCGGGATTCCTCGGTCAGGGTTTGAATAACCTCTAAAAGCGGGATGCCGGCGGTTAACATGGTAGTGATATTACCAATCAGAGTTAATTTATCACCGGAGGAAATAGATAGTTTTTCTAGTTTCATATGTTTTCAATTTTTGTAACTCGGAGAACCTCTTCAAGTGTGGTATCACCACTTTTACATTTGCTTAGACCGTCATCAAGCATGGTGGTCATACCTTGAGAAACGGCGACGGAAATAATGGTATCAGAATCGGCACGATTAGTAATCAGTTGACGAATTTTGTTATTAACCTCGATGATTTCAAAAACACCGATCCGGCCAGAATAGCCAGTCTGGTGACAATGTTTACAACCATTACCGCGAAAAAATTTGATTTTGGTAGTGCCACTAAAATGTTTTTTGATAATTTCTTGGGGTAAACTAAGTTTTAATTCGGATAAGGGTAGGAAATATTCATGGCGGCACTTAGTACATATTTTTCTAACCAGTCTTTGGGCAATAATTACGTTGATGGTGGAAGCAACTAGAAACGGCTCGACTTTCATATCAATAAAACGGGGAATAGCGGTGGCGGCATCATTGGTGTGAAGAGTGGAAAGCACTAAATGTCCGGTAAGGGCGGCATTAACAGCCATGGAAGCAGTTTCATTGTCACGAATTTCTCCGACAAAAATAATATTGGGATCCTGACGGAGAATAGAGCGAAGGCCGTTGGCGAAGTTAAGATTGGTTCTAGGATTAACGTGAATTTGATTGATACCGGAAATACGGTATTCGATCGGGTCTTCAATGGTGGTAATGTTCTTATCGCGGGAGTTGAGGATTTTTAACAGTGAATATATTGAGGTAGTTTTACCGGAACCAGTGGGACCGGTAGCTAAGATCATCCCATAAGATTTTTTAATCGCCGAAGTGACCCGAGTGAGATCTTTAGGACTCATACCTAAATCAACCAGGGAAAATTTCCGGGAACGGGAGGAGAGCAGGCGCAGAACGGCTTTTTCGCCATCAGCGACCGGGATGATGGAAACACGGATATCGAGATTTTCTTCGTCTAATTGAACTCTCATTTTGCCATCCTGGGGACTGAGGTGTTCATCGGTTTTAAGGCGGGAAAGGATCTTTATCCGGGAAATAATCCGCTCGTGCATGCTTTTGGGTAATTTAGCAATGTCATGGAGAACACCGTCGAGGCGAAACCTAATCAGAGAATGTTTTTCTTCGGGTTCAATATGGATATCCGAGGCCCGATCTTGATAGGCACATTCGATGATAAGATCAGCGATTTTGGCAATAGAAATTTGTTCAGAAATCTGATCAGTGCCGATATGGTCGGCATCAATCAGTTTGGCAAAAATTTGCCGGACATCCAGTTTGTAGTTTTGAAGAGCATTAGTTATATCGGTTCTGGTGGCTAGATAGGCGACAACTTTAATTCCGACTTTTTTGGCAATAATATCCTGGATTTCGGTAATGCTGGGGTCAGCCATGGCCAAATGGACCGCTGTCGGTAAACGTTCGAAAGCAATCAGATGGTATTGGCGAGCAATAGATTCGGGGATAACAGACAAAAGTTTAGGGGTAATGGAAAGATCGGCCAACTTAACCAGGGGAAATTTTGTCAGAGCGGAGAGGTGTTGATAAAGGTTGGCTTCGGTGAGTAATTCTTTATCTAAAAGGGCGTCAATGAGCGTTATCTCTGCATTTTGAGCATAAGCCTCAACATCATCAAAAGCGGCGTCAGACAGCAGTTTTTTCCCAATGATATATTGTCGTAACTTGTCATCGGGAATAATCATTTTTTGGTCAAAGAATTATTACTGGCCGATTTTTTCTTGGGAGAGAGAACTTAGAATCTGGCTAACTTCTTCGGTTAGGTTACTATCGGATGAACCGGTAAAGGTGTTGACGGTTTCCCCTTGGATATAAAGACGTTGATCAACAAATATTTTTTTACCTTGATTGAAATAGTAGCCGGTAAGGAAGGCAGTGTAAGCCGATTCCTGTGAATTACGCTTGTCAGTTAGATAAACCAGACCGGGAAGAGTAGCCCGGGCGCCGGCTTTGAGATTGTCGACATATTTAGCCGGAGTAACGGCATCTTTGGAGGTAGTAACTTTAAAAATAACTTCGGGCTTGAGGCCGGAAGTGACAATTTTTTCCAATTTAACGGTAGTGTCACTTTCGGAAACAATAGTCCAACCGGCGGGAAAAGTGGAGGTTTGAGAGAGGTTGGTGTTTTGATTGGCCGGTGTTTCAGTTTCAACCTTGGCTGGAGGGCGGCGGAAAAGAAAAAAACCAATAATAATTAAAATAATAACGGCAATAGCGATATATTTTTTCATAATTGTGGTTGTAGTGAAGCTTTAACGATGATACGATAATCGGGTTGGGTAAAACTGCAGGTTACCATAACTATTTGATTAGCATCGGTTTTCAACACAGTAATGTCATCTTTTTTAACAAAGTCAGTACTAGTGACAGTGTAAACTAACTTTTGATTATTTTTAGTAACGATAACCTGATTGCCGAGAACGACTTGGTAAAGTGTGCCAAAGACATCATAACCATTGTGACCATAGAAAACATTGGAACCATTAACATTAGTGTTGAGAACTTCGTGTTGGCCGACGGCTAACTGATCAGCAATGACTTGAGGCTGATAAAGAGCTTGGTTGATATCAACGGCGGGAATAGAGATCGATTGACCTTCAAGGAGGGTGTTACCGGAGGGAAGTTTATCGGTAGAATAGACGACTTCGGCAGTACCCATCAATTCGGTTGATTCACCTAAAACTTCACCGCCATAACTTTCCTTAATACCGTTGATGAGCGGATTGTAATTATCAGTGGCACCGAGAACCCGAAATGACCCGACTCCTTGATTGGTACAGACAACGTTGGAGGGGTTACCACCACGACAGTCGTTTTGGGCTTGGACGTAGAAGCAATATTTACCACCGGGATTGAGAGCTAAAACAGTGTAAGAAGTAACATTGCCAACGTTGGGATCGCCATATAAATAGTTGCCGATAGAGGGACCATAGGCAACGGCATAAGTGGTGTGGGTACCGGGGGCAGGATTCCAAGTAAGCCTGACTTTACCGCCACCGAGGGCGACAGCTTTTAAATTACTGGGAGCACCGGGATCAGCACTGTTACAAACATAGGGACCGGGATTGCTACCGCTACCGCCATTATCATTGTTGTTGGAAGGTTCAGAAGTCGGAGTCGGGGTAGGAATTTCGGTTGGAGTCAGGGTTATTTCGGGGGTAACAGTTGGAGTGACTTCTGGAGAGACGGTGGGAGTGGCGGTAGGAGTATTGGTTGGAGTAGAGGTGGGCACGGAAGTTGGTTGAGGAGTATTAGTAGGTTGTGGACGGCATTCACCATTGTTTGACGGGACACCATGATCCATACAAACTAAACCGGAACAACATGATTTATCACTATGATTGATATTGCATTCGGCGTTTTCATGCTGGCATTGTTCGTCATCATCACAGGCATTGACTTTAGTAACTTGGTTACTTGATCTCACTCTAAAAAAATAAGAAACGGAAAAAGCTACTACCAATAGAACAAAAAAATATTTAAGTGATTTTGTCATAAGTGGCTTATTATAACACTAGTTTATTTTTTGTCTACAGTCTTGTAATAACCGCATATTTTTAGCAGGCTATTTATTCATATATAATATGGTGTATGCAAAAAAATACTTCATGGGAGAAAGTCGGCGATTGGTACAACGAAACAGTCGGAGAAAAAGGCAGTTACTATCATCAACAGGTGATTTTACCGAATGTAATTAGGCTTATGAAATTAGGTGAAAAACAAAAATTATTGGATGTGGGTTGCGGACAGGGAATTTTGGGAAAAAGTTTACCGAATCATAATGGGTATTGGGGAATTGATCTGGCAGCTAATTTAATTGAAATGGCCAAAAAGGATGATAAAAATCTAAATCATAAATATCTGGTGGCTGACGCCACCAAAGATTTCAAGACCACCGAGAGATTTGACTGGATAACATTGATTTTGGCGTTACAAAACATGGACAAACCGTTTAAAGTAATCCAAAACTGTAAAAATGTTTTAGGTACCGGCGGAAAAATATTAATGGTATTAAACCATCCGGCGTTTAGAATTCCCAAACACAGCGATTGGGAAATGAAAGAGGGGAAACAATACCGATTGATTGAGAGCTATATGTCACCACTGGAAATTTCGATTGATTCCAGTCCGTTTGATAAACACTATAATCAAAAAACGGTGTCGTATCATTATCCCCTAAGTGCATATTCGGAAATGTTGACTGATAACGGATTTGTAATTGAAACGATTGAAGAATGGGTGTCAAATAAAAAATCAACCGGAGTCAAGGCTTTAATCGAAGATAAGGCCAGAGAAGAAATCCCCCTATTCTTAACGATAGTGGCCAAAAAAATTTGATAAAATGATGGTTATGGAAAACCGAATATATTATTGGGCGGGAGTGATAATTTTTTTAGTGACGCTGGTAACCTTTTTTATAGTTAATGCTACTTTTGAAACGAAAAATGTCACCTTGTGTAAACAACTAAGAATTAGACCATTTACGGAAAAATTCTTCACTTGGGGTGGGATTGTGGAACTAAATCAGAAAGGTGAGTATCAACCAAGGTGTATCTAAGCGGAGAGTTCTTTACCGAAGGTGACGCAGATTTGTTGGAGATCTAGCAGAGAAAAACCGGGGTGCTTAAGGGCTTCAACCAGTTTAGCAGTGATCAGTTGGGGATCGCGGCCGTCGATAGAATCAACCATCACATCGGGATTAATGGTATGAAGCAGGGAGACGGGATTGATGGGAACACTGATAGAACCGAGAGGAGTGGATTTAGTTTTAGAACCTTTAGGAGTAGTGGGGCTGGTTTGGCCGGTAGTTAGGGAATAAAGATGATTATCGGAAACTACCACAGTAATCGGAGCGTCTGCCCGGGCGGCAGCAATCAAATGACCCATACCTTCACCGTAAACGCCGCCGTCGCCGCCAATGGCAATGACAGTTAATTTGGGATTGGCCAGTTTAACACCGAGAGCAGTGGGAATGCACCGGCCATGGAGCGAGTGAACGCTATAGGTATTAAAAAAATCGGCCATGTTACCGATGCAACCAATGTCAAAAACCAAAACTACATTTTCTTTGGCAATTCCCAATTGATCAATCGCCTGCTGAATTCCGGCAAACAGAAGGAAGTTGTTACAACCGGGGCACCAGGTAGGGGTGATTCCAGATTTTAGATTAATCATATTGTTTTAATTCTTTAACCAGTTCTTCAGGAAAAAATGGCCGACCGTCGGATTTAAGAATAATTTTGACCGGATTAAAATCGAACTGGGATTTTAATAGAGTCACCAGTTGAGCGGTAGCATTGTTTTCGATGACAAATATTTTTTGGTATTTTGATAAGATGGTCTTAATTTCAGCATCAATCGGCCAAAGAGTGGTTAATTGTAAATAGTCATATTTATTTTCCAATAATTTTAAAGTTTCAAGAATGGTAGATTTGGTGGATCCCCAGGACATGATTAAATTAGAAGAATTATTATTGAGAAGTTTTGGAGAGGGAAGCGATTTAATAATTTGTTGGCGCTGTTGTTGACGGACAGCGGCGTTTTTATTAATGGTATCAATATCTTCGACGGCATAGCCGGCGGCATCATGCTCGTAACTGTTGGCCAGGTATTCCTGACCGGGGGTACCGGGTAGGGGTTGTTGAGAAATAATTATATCGGCTTTTTTGGTTGATAAATCGGATAAAGAGGCAGAAGATTCGGCAACAAATTTATCGCTGAGAACGATGACGGGGATATTAAATTTAGCGGCTAAATTTAAAGATTCAGCCCCGAATTCAAAAGATTCAGCCTGATCACCGGGGGCAATAACAATTTTATTGAATTCACCATGGCCGGAATTAACGGCGAAAAGTAAATCCCCCTGAGAAGTCCAGGTAGGCAAGCCGGTAGCCGGGCCGGGTCGGGAAACCAGATAAAAAACCACACCTAAATTGGCGGCACCACAGAGAGAGACGGTTTCACACATTAAAGCGAATCCACCACCACTGGTGCCGGTAGCAGCCCGAGCCCCAGCAAAAACAGCGCCGGCACATAATGAAGCGGCGGCAATTTCATCTTCGGGATGAATAAAAGTGATTTTATATTTTTCCTGAACACCGGCTAAAAAATGCATCGCACCACTGGATGGAGTCATGGGGTAGGCGGCGTAAAAGTTGCCACCACCGGCGATAAATCCCCAACTGTAGGCTTCATTACCTTCATAGATTTTATCGTTGGTTATTTTTTGGGGAAAAATTAAAGTAATTTTGGATTGAGCATAATTTTTGGAGGCATAGTCAAAACCCAAATCAAATGCTTTTAAATTGGGAGTGTCACTACCGAAAGTCTGGGTAATAATTTGATGACAAGTGTCCTGATTAAGAGAAAAGATATAAGCGATAACTCCTAAGCAAAGAGTGTTGACATAAAGATGGCCGCCAATTTGTTGAGCCAAATCTTTTAGTGGCAAAACCACGGGAGCATCATCGCCAAAAACCAGGGTGGATTGATTAAATTCGGAAGTGTGTTGGGACCAATGTTGAGGCAAAAGCGAAAAGAAAACATCAATATCATAATGGGGGGCAAACAATTCATTGGCAGAAAATGAAACCTGATAGGTATTATGACCACCGCGGATAAGTGATGGATATTCGGAATAATCGCGAATATTAAAACCGTGAGCGACTAAGATGTGACTGAGTAGAAGACCGGAGGATTTGATACCTGATCCGGCTGGACCGGCAATTTTGACAGTAAAAACGTCTTGAGACATCTTTGTATTTTAACATTAGTTGCATTCCAAAACTGTTGTGGTAGACTACAGACGATAAATTTTGATGCAATAGAGACTTTAAACTCTGCCCTGAAGTACGAATAGTACTTGATATTAAATAATTGGAGGGCAATATTTAGCTTCAATTTATTTAGTATTATGTACAACAACAGTGGTTCTCGCCGGTCAACTAGTGGTTATTCAGCCAGACCAAATTATAGAAAATTTCAAAATAGATTTCCTAAAAAAAGAAGTTTTGGGAAATATATTGATCCATCGCTGTTTATTAAAAAGGCAGCCGATTTTATTAAAATCGAGGAGGAAATTACTAAATACAATTTTGAAGATTTTAAATTAGACCCGATACTTTTGGCCAATGTTAAGGCTAAAGGTTATATTAAACCGACACCGATTCAGGACCAAGCCATTCTTCAGATTATGAACGGTAAAGATGTGCTGGGTATAGCCAACACCGGAACCGGGAAAACGGCCTCTTATGCCATTCCCCTGATCCAAAAAATACTGGAAAATCCGAATAAAAGAATTATTATTTTGGCGCCGACCAGAGAGTTGGCCACCCAAATAAAACAGGATATTCGTTCGTTTACGCCGGGATTACGGGTATTTATCGCCCTGGCTATCGGCGGAGCCTTTATCCGCGAACAAATTATGGATATCCGCAGAGGACCAAATATTTTAATTGGTACACCAGGAAGAATCACCGATTTGGGCCACCGCCGGGTGATCGATTTTACTAAATTTGATACGGTGGTGTTGGATGAGGTTGACCGAATGCTGGATATGGGATTCGTGGATGATATTAAAACCATTGTTGACCAAATTCCCGCCAGCCGGCAAACATTATTTTTCTCGGCCACAGTTGACCGGAAAATTGAGGTATTAATTAATACGTTTTTACGTGACCCGGTAAAAGTATCGGTGAAAACCACCGATGCTTCGGATCATGTGGAACAAAACGTGGTAAATGTCTCGCGCCATGAAAAAGAAGAAAAACTGTGTGAATTACTGTCCAAAAAAGAGGAATTTAAAAAAGTATTGATTTTTGGCGCCACCAAAATGATGGTGGAAAGATTGACCGTATCGTTGATCCGACAAGGTTTCAATGCCGACTCAATTCATGGCGATAAACCACAGCACAAAAGACAAACTGTTTTAAAGTTATTCAAAGAGGACCGGTTGAATATCCTGGTAGCGACTGATGTAGCGGCCAGAGGTTTGGACATTCCAGATGTATCTCACGTGATAAATTATGATCAGCCGAACAATTACGAAGACTATTGTCACCGTATCGGCCGGACCGGCCGGGGCAACTCGAAGGGTTATGCGCTGACGTTTGTGGAAAATAGATATTAAAAGAGGGGAGTCATCCCCTCTTTTTTCAGAGCTCAACTTCGGCAATTTCCGGCGGATTTTTAGAAAAATCAGAATAGCGACACCAAAAGGGTTTGATCGATATAAAAGTGCCAGATTCGATACCGTAGTCTTTTAGCTCAGGATGGATCGAAAGCATGGTAGAACAGGCTGATTTAGCCGAATCTCCTTCCAAGAGTGTGGCTACTCCATCAAGTTGAATACTGGGATCATTTTTTAAACCGCCGATGATAACCGAGACGGTTTGATTGACTTTCAAATTAACAATTTTACGGCTGGTCGGTTCGGTGTTCATCAGTAAAGTAAAATCATCTTTAACGGTCAAAGCCATGATAGCCGATTCGGTTTTACCCGAAAGACTGGCGGTAGACAGTACACAGAGATCATTGTTTTTTAAGATTTGGAGAACGATATTTTTATCGATCATATTTTTTTTAATTTATAA
>JAPLYY010000102.1 GCA_026395315.1 Candidatus Shapirobacteria bacterium
TCATTTTGGAGGACTGTCAGATGGCGTTAAGAACCGCTTGGAAAATTATCGCGCCATCAGATCCTCAATTTTAGACTTAGGGCATGAAATTACTCGTGACTGGATTGAAAAAGAACTAAAAGGCGATGAAAGTCTCTCATCTCAAGAGATCTACGATTTAACAGAAAAAGCCATTAAAGAAGCTGATGCGGTAGTTTTGGAATATTCAGACGATGCCTCTGCACTAGGAAAACAGATGCTTTTGGCTCTCGAAAATGAAATTCCAGTTTTATTACTTTCTGTAAAAACTAACGTTTCAGACGGCAGTTTTGTCAGTACCAAACATAAGGAATTAATACATAAGAGCCATTACAGCTTAGATAATATTGAAGAGGTGCTCTCAAAGTTCTTCAACTGGGTATCCAACAATTCCAAAACAGCCAGATTTAATCTTGAACTGGATAAAAAACTAGATAATCACCTCCGCGAAAAAGCGCGAATAAATAACTCAAGTAAGGCGGAAGAAATAAGAAAACTAATAATTGATGACATGAAAAGACAGTAACAAAATGAAAGAATTGGATTTGGTTTATTCTGATAATTATCTTAAGTACGATTTAGGTGCTGACAATCCAATTTCACGAACCAAAACTGGTGAATTTTTCCAAAAACTAAAAAACCAGAGTGAAATTAAATATCGAATTCATGAGGCACCAAAAGCCACTGATCAAGACATTCTCTTAGCTCATACTCCGGGCTATTTATCAGAAGTTAAGTGGTCAGCCAGAAACAGAATCGAGTTAGACCCGGATACTCCAGTAGACGAAAACACGCTAGAAGGATCTTATTACATAATTGGAGGAACAATTTCATGTTTAAATATGGCTCTTGATGGTAAAAAGGTCGTCAATGTTATTGGAGGAATGCATCATTCTGGCTCATCAAAAGGAGCTGGCTTCTGTGTGTTTAATGATCACGCAATCGCAATCAAAAAACTTCAATCGGAAGGAAAAATAAAAAGTGCAACCGTGATCGATGTTGATGTTCACGCTGGCAATGGAACCCAAGAAATATTTTACAGAGACCCAAATGTACTAACCATTTCTATACATCAAGATCCTAGGACACAGTACCCTGGCACCGGTTTTGAGTGGGAGACTGGTAGCGAAGCAGGTGTAGGTATGAACGTAAATATCACTCTACCGCCTGGTACGACCGAAGAAAAATATTTAGAAGCACTTGATAAAGGAATCACCAGAGCAAAAAAACAATCGTCAGACATTACGGTATTAGTTTTAGGAGTCGATACTTACAAAGAAGATGGTCTCGGTAATCTTCGACTTGAAGTTGAGAGTTTTAAAAAGATGGGAGAAAGGTTTAAAGACTTTAAGAATTTAGCTGTACTGTTTGGTGGAGGATATTCAAGAAAAATTCCAGATTTATGGATGAGTTTCTTAAACGGTTACCTTGAGTAATATTATAGTTCAAACAGCACCTTTCTACAGTAAACAAGTTATCTACTTATCAACATAGTTACCTACATTTCCAGTTTTTTTGACATCAGCCTGATTACGTTTTAGCCTCAGGTTTATTAACAAAATTCATAAATTTAGTCATTTCAAGCTCTTTATTTTGAAACCAATTAGTTGACCAAATCCTATATACAACATAACCCATGTGTTCCAATTCTTTTTGTCTGTACATATCATACGCATAGGCTTCTTCTGATTGATGGTATGACTTCCCGTCGCACTCCAAAACATAGTTATACCCATTATACTTTACAACAAAATCTAATCTGAATCCTCCTACTTTATGCTGCTGTATGACATCGTCTTTTCCAAAATTGTCCAATAATAAATCATAAACTTCTTCCTCGAAAGGAGATTCTGAAAGACCACCATCATCAAAAATAAGTTTTGGCTTTTCAAAACTCTGGAGCCTTAGCTCTGATAATATACCTTCTGCTAGGACACTGTCTTTGTTCGAAATCGCTTCCGCATAAGCCAAATAAGCATACAAGATTCCTCTTTTGTTGTTTCCACCTTCACCATGAATTAGTTCAGGATAAGATACGTATTTTTCTTTCGGAATTGATGTACAAACATAGACTTTATTCTTGGCCCGAGTAATTAACACATTAAGTAATTTATAGCCTTCAATTCTATTTATTCTTGCAAAATTTTGAGAAAACTTACCATCAACGCCATAACCATAAGTGGTGGAAATGATTATTATGTCTTTTTCGTCACCTTGTATGTTTTCAAGATTTTTTATAAACAATCCACTTTCCTTAAGAGCTAAGTATTTTGTTAAAAAGTCAGAATCTAACTCTGCTGCTTTGTTTAGAGACTCGATGATCAAATTTCTTTGATTAATATTAAATGTAGCAATACCTACAGAAGGATACTTATTATTTTGGTTAAGTTGTATTTCGTCTTTAATAATTCTGATAACCTCAGCGACCTCTGTTGGATTAGTATTGGATTCATATCGACCATTTACCGGTATAAATTTTATGGGTGTATATTCCGATGATGCAGGAAACGATACTAAATTTCCACCATAAAAAGCCGCATTTGAAAACTCAATGAGTGCTGGATGATTTGATCTGTAGTGGTAGTCCAAGGTTGATTTATTAATGTCTCTAAGATTGGAAGCATATTGCAGTAATGATTCACTATCCGCCAATTCATCTTGCTCATTATCATATTCTTCAAATTCATCATGGGCTTCTTCAAATGTATTCGTTGAGGAACTTAAGAAGTAGTTAGAAGGAGGCATTTGGTGTTCATCTCCAGCTATTATTTTAAATTGACCTCGAATCAGACATGCGAAAGTATCAGATATCCTTAATTGGCTAGCCTCGTCAAAAATAATGACATTAAATAATCCCTGCTTTAATGGCAGGATGGCATTTGCAGCACTGGGATTTGTCAAAATTATTGGGAAAAGTGAAGTAAACAAATCAAAATCTTTTTCGATTATTTTTCTTAACGAATTCTTTGGGCCAGAATTATTTTTTCTTAGATTGTAGAAAGTATTAAAATTACCAGAGTACGATCTAAGTCTAGACCTTCTTTTAATATTCCATATCGATTTGATCTGCTGGACTTGTTTTTCTTTCAGTTTATTATATACAACGGATAATTCAGCTAATTTTGCATCTGATTTATTGAAACCTACAGTTGATTTACTGTCAAAATTTAGAAGTGCTTTTTTGAAATACCATGTCATAAACACATTCTTCCAGTTCTTCGTAGATATTTCTTTTAAAGCATTAATGATATTTATTTCTGTTACTGTTTTGTTGTCAGAAAGATAATGCCTCCAATGGTGGAAATTCTCATATGAATCAAAGTTATTTATTACGTTTATAGTTTTGTCATACATCGATAAGTAATATTTATTTAAGGAATCAATATCCTTGAAATCAGTGTATTTTATGTATTTGAAGCTGAAAATCCTACTATCAAGTAGGGTATATAACTTTGAATCATTTGCATTTAATTCTTTTTCAATTTTTTCTATTGCTTTAATTCTTAGATACTTTTTATTTAAATTTTCAAGAACACCCACAACGAAGTCATTTAGTTCTCTAAAGGAAACAAACCTACTTTTATTAGTAGGTAATTCAATTGACAAATATTTATTTACCAAAGGGGCCTCTTCTGTAAGAAATTCTAGTGAATTTGCAAGATCTTGTCTCAATTTATACGAATCTTTGTAGCTTGGATTAAACAATCCAATGGTACGAAGCTTTATGTTTTGCAATATATTTCTAGTATAAAATTCTTCTCCAATCAGTTGCACACCGTCATCGTATGACTGAGTCATCTTTTTTAGTCTTTTAATGCAAGCCTCAACTAAAGGAATACTATTTTTTATTGAGTCAGGTTTGAATATTGAGACTTTATCCTCATGACAATCGTCGTCCGTGTAATTCTTTAATCCATCCCTTGTTTCACAAATAATTTTTAAAAGTTCACTTGTGTTTTTAAGGATTGTTTCCCGAAGATTCATTTTAAAATCTAATTGGAACAATTCGTCAGCAAATATCGAAAATATTTTCTCTGAATTCTCGCCTAAATCTGAAAATAAAAAAGAAGATTCCTCCACGACAGAAAGGTACCGAGCGTACTCATCATAATCAAAGGCAAAATTAGAGTGGTCGATTTCGCCCATTATTTTATCTAGATCGTAATCTTTTAAAAGTTTTAAATACAGTCCAATTAATGTCTTCCATGAATAATCCCCGAACACTTTTTTTAGAGCCTCGGAATGTTTAGAATTAATTTCGGCTTTTAACTTGCAAAACAATTTGTACATCGAATCAAACTCTAAATTATTTGAGAAATATGAGCCTCGTGAATCATTTATATCCCTAGCCTTTTCTATTACTCTTCTTCTGTCTTTGTCTATGTCGTCTATAACAACTGAAAAATCATCTAATCCCACTTTAACTAAATTGGCTTGTATGACATCCAAAGCGGTTTTCTTTTCGCAAACGACTAAGCACTTTGCATTATTTGCCAAGGCATTGGAAATTATGGCTGTAATACTTTGACTTTTTCCTGTACCAGGTGGACCTTGTATTAGTTTAACTTCATCCTTTATTAATGTATTTATTATCTCTTCCTTACTCGGGTCTGTTTCAACAGCAGAAACTGTTGATGTTTGAAATGGCTCTAAAAATAAATCTTCCTTATTTAACTCATCAATTCTGCTGGATTATAGTTTCATTTTGGGATCTATATATGCCAAACACTCCACTCCATTGAATCCATGGTTTGGAATTGGTAATGTTTTCAATCTCTTTTGAGTCTAAACACCTTTCAATCCTTATCTCTAAATCTTCATTAGTAGATCCAAGTTGTTTTAGAATATCGCCCGTCAATTTTGTAAACTCATCTTTATCAAGCAGGCCATCTTCAAGGAGTTCCTTCGATATTTTTTCAATCTTTATTGATTCATCCTTAGATAAGTAGGAAATCAAGATTTCGTTTATCTTTATTGGAGAGTCTTCATCCTTTTTTATTGTCCAAGTGTTCTTGTTCTGATATGAACGGTCGATGTCTAAATACCAGATAAATAGAGGTGCTTTAATTATTTTAGAAGGATCTACCTTGCTACGTTTTACTAAAAGGGGATAACCAAAGCCAAAGTTTTTTATTCCAAATTCTAGATAATTGTCGATATTCTCTGCAACTAAACTATTTAACCTTTTGGAAATTAAAGACAACTGTTTTTTCTCATCTTCAGACATTGAACCGATGTTCAGTTTATCGTAAGAAATATTGAAAGAAAAAACTTCTTTGGTTAATATGGTTTTAATAAAGTTTTGTGGAATACTGTCGATAGTACTGTCAAAATCAAATAATTTCGAAGGATCGTGTTCGTTAAACTCTAAATCGTGTAGGTCAAGTCTTAAAGCTGAGCGTCCAGGAACAGCGTTCAGATGTATAGATCTTGAATCTCCAACCTTCAGTTTTTCTAAAATTTTATTAATGAAATTTACATCAAATTTTATCTGTGACTTTTTCT
>JAPLYY010000010.1 GCA_026395315.1 Candidatus Shapirobacteria bacterium
TCTTCCCAATGTCGATATTTATGACAGCAATTTTTTTCAAATTAGTTCCACTATGGGCACCTACAACTGCAATTGGTTGGCCTACAAAACCCAACTTTATTTAAATCAGCACTCCCCTGAAACTTTTCATTTATTTCTCCATCTTCCCCAAAAATCCAACGCCGGTATATTAGCCAACAATATCGCCCGTTTTTTATCTGACAACGGTCTGGTGTCTTAACAATTCTCCGCCGATATTCATCAGTTCACCAATGTGTTTTACCAGCCATGTGTCTTCACCCACCGAAGCTTCTTGTACTTTCCATAACCGGTCATTTCTTCGGACCAAACATCTTTCTTGAACCCCGATTTTCTGACTTGGTTCAATATCCGACTTTGGGCTGTCTCCGGCGACCATTACCTCTCTCGGTTTGTATCCAAAGAAACTAATTCCTTCAAGCCATTGTTTCGGTCCTTTGTGTCCGTTTTCATCAACTATATATATCTGATTTCGTGCCAACCACTTATCCAGTCCCAACCAGTCCCAGTATTTTTTCTCCGTCCATTCGACATTGGCATGGGTTATAATCCCAAAATTAGTTTCCGTCTTATTCAAAAAATCAAAGCAACCTGCCGTTTCCGGAAACAACTGTAATGGAATTTCATAAATTCCCATCAGGATTTCGGTCGCTGTCTTAATGACTTCATGATTTCTACTCCCCAGATTGTTACAGGTCTTTTCTACCACCCAACTCCACCTTGACGGGTTTACTCCATGAATTTCATAACTTTTATCATTAAATTTTCGATAACTCACTTCAGCTTTATTTCCATCAACTTTTAATCTGCTGGACAAATATGACAAACATATATTTTTCTGCTGATCAAAAGCAATACTCGTGTTGCACCCCGTATCATCCAAGTCAAAAACAAAGTACTTTATTCCCTTCAGTCTCTTCCACTCGCAAAACAACAATTCCCTTTCAACCGGCGATACTCTTAAATCCTCCACCTGCTTCATGTGGATATTATACGGGTTTGAATGATAAAATACACTATGCCCAGAGTTTCCGATGTTGACACTATTGCCCCGGATGATCCTGTTGTTACCAAAACTAAAAAAGTCAAAAAAACCGTTCAAGCCTCTGTGGTTGACTATCAAAATTCCAATCCCAATGCTCAATTCCGCGACAAAATCAACGAAATATTAGGCCATACTACCAACCCCCTTTCCGCTTTTTTAGTTAACCCCAAAGTTTTCAGTTTTGAAGAAAAAGCTGATGATGAGGCCATTCTCCTGGTGCTTCGTCCCCATTGGTTTACCAACGTCGGCTGGATTCTGACTACAATTGTTTTGATTTTTATCCCTATGTTCCTACCATTATCAACTATATTTTCCGGGTTTCCCGCCAATTATATGTTTGTCACCATTATATTTTGGTACGTCGTTACTTTTATTTTTGCTTTCGAAAAATTTCTTTCCTGGTACTTTAATGTTTTTATTATTACCGACGAACGGGTTGTTGACATTGATTTCAATAATTTATTAGTCAAAAAATTCTCTGAGGCCAAAATAAACATGATTCAGGATGTTACCTCCAACGTCGTTGGCCTTCTCCCCACCATGTTTAATTTTGGTAATGTTTTGATCCAAACTGCTGCCGAAATTAATGAAATCACCTTTGAAAATGTTCCCAACCCCGAAAAGGTCATTAAAGTTTTACAGCAATTACGCCAGGAAGAAGAGCTCGAAGCTCTCCAGGGGCGTATTAACTAAATACCTATGATTCCCCAAATTAATCAATACCTTCAAATTCTCGAAAAATCCTCCTTTGTTCTGGGAGCTGTTCTTTATGTTATTTTTGCCATGGTGGTAATTAAACAAGTGGGAACCATGTCCAAAAATGTTAATGACAAGTTTAATTCGGTTCTCATCACTTTTTCTTATGTCCATTTTGTTTTCGCCGTTTTTCTGGTCTTTTTGACCCTGGTCATTCTGTAGTATCATTTTTTAATGCATTCCAAAGGTCATCTGTTTGGTTTAGTTGGTCTTCGCTCTGCCGTTGGCCGGGCTATTATTGAAGACTTTACCGCTTCTTATTACTCTTCAACCAATAATATTTCTGACTCTATCCTTGAGGCAGCCAAGGCTGTTAATTTACCTCCCGAAACTACTTTACTTATTTGTGTAGTTAATTTTCCCCAAGTCTATCTTTATAGCTTTGGCCCTGACCATGTTTATCTTCTTCGTCATAATCAGTTTTCTCATCTCATTAATGGTGCCACTCCACTGGTTTTAACCGGTCAAGTGGAAATTAATGATAAGTTTTTACTGATTTCCCATCAGTTTGATACCTCGTTAACCCTGGGAAATATTAAAACTTACCTCAACTCACCAATAAACAGTCTCGAAGAATTTTTTTCTTCCCATTTAATGGCTGTTTCCGATCAAAATGGCTTTTCGGCTCTTTTTCTTCAAATCCAACCGGATATTAACCAGGTAGAAACACCTCCGCCATCTCCAACTGTCACTCGTATAATTCCAACTTTTTCTCCACCCACCGAACCTCAATATCTTCAACGTTCCGACGTTAATCAGGTAACCAAACGCAAAAGAATCAGTCTGGGTATTGCTCTGGTTCTTCTTCTGTTACTTACTGGCAGTGTCATTTACAGTTATCGCCGCAATCAACAACTCCAACTTGAATCTAAATTTCAAAATCTGAAAACCTCCCTCGAGCAAAAAATCGCTGATGCCAACACTGTTAAAAATCTTAACCTCGATGCCTCTCTTAAAGCTGGCCAAGAAGCCAAAGGTATTTACCAGCAGTTAATTGCCCTTAAAATTCATCCCGACCTGACGGAGCCTTTTAACGGTCAAATTCAGCAATTACTCAGCCAATCCGGTTCCGCCGACGTCTTCCCTGGTAAAAATCCCTACGACACCGCTCTTATTTCCTCACCCCCCAGCTATTCTCGGATTTATCTTTTAGGCACACAATTGTATTTATTGGATTCTCAAAAAGGCCGCATTGACCAGTTGGACGTGGCTCAAAAAAACATCCACAATTTGTCCAAAACTGATATTTTAAAAACTGCCAAAAAATTAGTGGTTGATCAAACCAATCTCTATATTTTAACCGACAACCAATTAAGTCAAGTTTCCGGTAGCGGTGCCGTTAAAACTTTAGAATTTAATAATCCCACCAACAATTTTATTGTTAATGACATTGCTATTTGGAATGGTAGTTTTTACCTTCTTTCTGCGGATAATATTTACAAACTGGCGCTTACCCCTCAGGGCTTTTCCGCCCCCCGAGCCTGGCTTAAAGACGGCCAGTCTCTCCCCCAAAATCCCATTTCTCTGGCCATCAACGGTCGTATCTGGGTTCTCAGTGGTAGCGGCCAGTTGGTTCCTTACAACCTTGGTACCAAGGAAAACTTTAAAACCACCTTTGCTCCTAACTTTACCAAAGTTCATAATTTAGTCACCACAATTAATCAAGAAACCCTGGCTTTTATTGATGGTGACTCTCTTATTTATGTTTTCCAAAAAGACGGTGGCGGTCTGGCTAAATACAACTTTGGCGATAAAAAAGTTCTCGATATTGCCTACGATTCCACCCAGAAAACCATCTTCGCCCTTTGCTCTGACCAAAAAATCTATACTATCGGGTTATAATCCATCAGTATGCGTTATTTCAACAAAGATTCTCTTGACTACGAATTCAAAACCAAACTTGAGGCCGGTTTAGTTCTCTCCGGCTCCGACGTCAAATCCCTGCGCACCCAAGGTGTCCAATTTAAAGGCTCAAAAGTCGAAGTGGTCAACGGTATTCCCTCCATTTTTAATATACACATTACTCCCTATAAATTCGCCCAAAGCGTCACTATTGATACTACTACCGAGCGTAAATTACTCTTAACTCAAAAAGAGATAGCCCAGCTTCTTAGTTTTCGCCATCAAAAATATATGATCATTCCCATTGCTATTTTTACTAAAGGCCGCTGGTTTAAAGTTGACCTTGGTATCGGCCGTAAACTCCGTAAATTCGAAAAGCGTGAAAAAATAAAAAAAGAAGAGATGAAAAAAAGTTTAAGATGATCTTTTCCCAAAAAATCCTGTCACCTCAGGTTTTTTTGTTCCATCACTTTTGTAAGGTTCCCGATAATGTTCATCAACCCATGTTTCAGATTTTATTACCTCGAACCCAGGAAATAATTCCACCAGTTCTTTTTCACATGGTCTGAAACCATTGTCAATTGGACTTGGGTGTAACTCCAGATAATGAGGAACTGTTGTTAATAAAAATC
>JAPLYY010000012.1 GCA_026395315.1 Candidatus Shapirobacteria bacterium
GATTGAATCTTCTGATCTCATTAAAGAAAAATCAGAAAGTTACGATGGTTTAACTATTTTTGCCGATGTTGAAGAAGCTGCTTTGGCTTATCAAACCCAAAAAATCGGTCTCCGTCAATTAATCATTCTCAGACTTAACGGTCAACTGATCAAAACTTCTTTTGGCCGGATTTGGTTTAATCAAATCGTTCCCAAAGAGTTTGGTTTCATCAACGATGCCATGGCCGGTAAAAAATCAGTTTCCGATTTAGTTATCCGCACCATGAAAGATGTCAGCCGCATCCGCGCGGTCAGATTAATTGATGACTTAAAAGATATTGGTTTTAAGGGTTTTACTTTGTCGGGTATTTCTCTGTCTATGGCCGATTGTGGTCATCTTAATACTAAAGGTGATATTATCAGCATCGCTGACAAAAAAGTTGCCGAAATTGAGGAAAATTATCGCATGGGTCTTATCAGTAACGAGGAGAAAAAACGTCTCTCCCAAACTGTCTGGATGGAAGTTACCGAAGATATCGCTGAAAAAACCTGGGCTACCCTCGATATCGATTCGCCAATTCGGATAGTTGCTGCCGCCGGTATCAAGCGGGCCTCCAAAGATCAAATAAAACAACTTTCCGGTATGCGGGGTCTGATGGTTGATCCCATGGGTCACATCGTTCCCTTACCTACCAAATCCAATTTCCGTGAAGGTTTATCGGTTTTTGAATATATTACCGGTGCCCGGGGAACCCGTAAGGGTTTGGCCGATACCGCTCTGCGGACTGCTGATGCTGGTTATTTAACCCGCCGTCTGGTTGATGCTGCTCATACTGCCATCATCCGTCTTGAAGACTGTGACACTGTTAAATTTATTACCGTCGACCGCAACGAAAAAGGCCGCGAACGTTATTTTGGCCGCCGTATCTTAGGACGGGTTATTGCCAACGATGTTATCAACCCCAAAACCAACAAAATTATTGTGGCTAAGGGTGATTTAGCCGATGACGAAATTGTCGCTAAAATTGAAAGCAGTGAAGTCCAATCTGTTGATGTCCGGTCCGCCCTCGCTTGTAAAGCCAAATATGGTATCTGTCAAAAATGTTATGGCTGGGATTTATCCACCCGTAAGTTAGTCCACATTGGTGTTCCTGTTGGTGTTGTCGCTGCTCAATCTGTTGGCGAACCGGGGACACAGTTAACTCTTCGGACTAAACATACCGGCGGTGTTCTTGGTGTGGATGTGACTCAAGGTTTACCCCGTGTTCAGGAACTATTTGAAGTCCGCACTCCCAAAGTTCCCTCGCCCTTAGCCGAAATCGGCGGTAAAGTCAAAGTTAAAGAGACTATCGACGGCTACGAGATTAAATTAACTGGTAAAGACAAAAACAACGTCACCAAGACCGTTACTTATCTGTTGCCGGTCAACGTCACAGTTCTGGTTAGCGATGGTGATTTGGTTGCCCAGGGAACCCAATTGTGCTCCGGTTCTCTTGATGTCCGGGAAATTCTTGAAGTTAAAGGTCTTGAAGCTGCCCAGAAATATTTAATCAATTCCATTCAGGGAGTTTATGAATCTCAGGGAATTTCAGTTCATGACAAACACGTTGAAGTCATGGTTAAAGAAATGAGCGACAAAATCAAGATCGAAGATCCCGGCGATTCTACCTTCCTTTATGGTCAAGTTTTGACTAAAGCTTTGTATCAGGATCAAAACGATCAGCTAAAAGACAAAAAACTTAAACCCGCCAAAGGCAAAAAGGTTCTCCTCGGCCTGATTCAAGCCGCTCTATCCACCGGTTCTTGGTTATCGGCTTCGTCTTTTCAACAAACCACTAGTGTTTTGACCGAAGCTTCGCTTTTAGCCGAAGTCGATCACTTGATCGGTCTTAAAGAAAATGTTATTATCGGACGTCTGATTCCGGTGACTAAAAAACAGTTGCTTTTATCATCTGTTAGTAATAACCATTCCGGAACTTAAGTATGCCGACATTTAATCAACTTATCAAAAAAGGCCGAAAAGTCAGAATCCTTAAAATTCGGACCACTGCTTTGCGGAACAATTTTAATAGTCTTAAAAATAGTTCTATTCAAACATTTAATCCACAAAAACGGGGAGTGGTAATTGTGGTTAAAACCATGACCCCCAAAAAACCTCATTCTGCTTTACGCAAAGTCTGCCGGGTCAAACTCAGTAATCGTTCTTCAGTGACCGCTTATATTCCCGGCATTGGCCACAATTTAGCTGAACACGGTATTGTTTCCATCCGCGGCGGCCGCGTCCGCGACCTTCCTGGTGTCCGTTATCACGTTATTCGGGGCAAATTTGACGCCGGCGCCGTTGCCGGTCGCAACCAATCCCGCAGTAAATACGGCACTAAACGTCCCACCAAAACTTCAGCTTAAAATTAATAAAATAATATGTCACGCAAAGGTCAAACTAAACCCCGAATCCACCATCCTGATGCTCTCTACCAGAGTGTCATTGTCACTAAAATCATTAATTACACCATGAAAAATGGCAACAAATTAGCCGCTCAAAAGCAGGTTTATGCTGCCATGGATATCCTTAAAAAAGAATCCAAATCTGACGACGTTGTTGTTACTTTGGAGCAGGCTTTCGAGAATATCAAACCCAAAGTCGAAGTCCGTCCCAAACGCATCGGCGGCGCTGTTTATCAGGTTCCCGCTCCTGTTCGCGGACACCGTCAGGATTCGTTGGCTATCCGTTGGTTAATTACCGCTTCCCGAAAATTACCCAGTAAACAACATCACACCTTTGCTTCCAAATTAGCTACCGAATTGCTCTCCGCCCTTAAAAGCGAAGGTGCTTCGGTTGGCAAACGGCTTGAAGTTGAAAAAATGGCCGACGCCAACAAAGCCTTCGCCCATTTGCGTTGGTAAAAATTTTCTCGCTTTTGTGTTAACATTACTCAATGTCACTCTTCAGCAGACCCCGCGTTGTTCTTTGGCCCAAATCTGATTCTCTTGAAATTTACCTTGATCAAAGTAACAACAATTCCCTAACCCTAAAAATAAATCTTTGGGGAAAATGCACCGACTCGGAAATTCAATCGCTCAATACCTACCTTAACCAAAACAAAATTGAACATTGTCAGATTCTTATCCCTGACGATGTCGTTTTTACCAAATCTTTTACCTACGATTCAAAAATCGATACCATCGATAAAAACGAAGTCATTGGTCTGGCCGAAAGTTTCGTCCATTTTAAAATAAATCCCGATTATCTTGAATACAAACTTTTACCGGCAGATGACAAAACTATTATTCAGGCCAACATCTACGACCCCGCCAAATTTAATCTTCTCAAAGCCAATTTAGCCTTAACCTCTCTCAAAAATTACTCCGTCATTCCCGTGTCTTCGGCGATAACCAGAATTATGCCCTCACTTTACGATAAAGAATTCTTTTTGCTCTATCCTCTAAATGAACTTGAGTCAACCTTAATTTTGTCCAAACAGGGGATTGTTTATCTGACTGCCAATTTTAAAACCAACGCTCTCGATATCCAAAAAATCATCAACTATTCCAAGCTCTATTTTACCGAAAACGTCAATAAACTTTTTTATGCTGATACTCAGGAACTCAGTATTGTCACTACCAGTGAACTCGACAAAACCGCTTACAACCAAACTCAAATAGCCGGACTTTTTCACTTACCCAGTAATTTTCCCGTTCCGGTTATCGGTTTACTGGCCGATAAAATTTCTAAAGTTGCTATAATAAACACATCTATGGAAAATAAAAAAAATATCTTTCCTTTAATAGCCGTTTTTGTTGTCGCTATGGCTATTGCCTCGGTGGTCATTTGGTATGTTCTCAGTCACAATGATAATTCCATTACCAACCCTTCCACTGGCACCGCTGCCACTCCTACTACCGAAGTTGTTCCGACGGCCGAACTATCACCCACTCCTTCCGCGACTGACATCAGTAAAACTCTTAAAATCCAAGTTCTCAATGCCACCGATATTAATGGCCAGGCAGCCACTCTCAAAGAAAAATTAATTACTTTGGGATTTACCAGTGTGACTGTTGGCAATAGTACCACCAATGCCACTGCCAATGTTGTCCAGGTCAAACCAACTTTGACAGCCACAGTTTCAGCTTATTTTCAATCCAACCTTAGTTCTCTTTTCACCGACTTTACCACAGCAGATTTAAAAGCCAATTCTACCTACGATGTTGTTTTTGTTATTGGCACTAAACTTGGTAACTTAAGCTCGACCACAACAACTACACCGGTTCCAACCAAAAAAGTCACCCCTACCCCCACAATAAAAACTACCCCAACCCCAACTATTACCCCATGAAAATCTTAGTCACCGGCGGCTCCGGTTTTATCGGTAGTACTTTTATCCACTACTGGCTTACCCGTCACCCCGATGATTCGATAATTAATTTTGATAAATTAACCTACGCCGCCAACCCTGAATCACTCTCCGATTTAACCGCCAACCCTCATTATCAATTTGTTCAGGGTGATATTTGTGACGAAATTGCTGTTGACAAATTATTTTCCGATACCATTGATTTAATTATCCATTTTGCTGCTGAATCTCATGTCGATCGTTCTATTGACGATCCTATGCTTTTTGTTAAGACTAATGTTCTTGGCACTTATACTCTGCTGTCAGCTGCTAAAAAACACGGTAATATCCGTTTTCATCATATTTCTACCGATGAAGTTTTTGGCACCATTATTCCCGGTGTCGTCGATGTATTTAGCGAATCTACTCCCTATAATCCGTCTTCTCCCTACTCAGCCTCTAAAGCATCGGCCGATCACTTTGTCCGAAGCTTCGGCAAAACATATGGACTTCCGATTACCATCACCAACTGTTCCAACAACTACGGTCCGTTTATGAATCCGGAAAAAATGATTCCCCGGATGATTACCAATTTAATCGATGGTAAAAAAGTTCCGATTTATGGTGCTGGCGAAAACTATCGTGACTGGCTTTATGTTACTGACCATTGCTCGGCCATCGAAGCAGTTATTCTAAACGGTAAATTGGGGCAAACTTATTGCGTTGGCGGTTTAAAAGAAACTTCCCGCAATATCGATTTAGTCAAACAAATCATCAAATTGATGAACAAAAGTGAAGATCAAATCGAATTTGTCGCCGACCGTCCGGCTCATGATAATTATGCCGTTAATTGGGATAAAGTTCACAATGAGCTTGGTTGGGAACCCAAAGAAACTCTTACCTCTGGTCTGCAAAAAACTATTGATTGGTATCAAACTCACGAATCCTGGTGGCGGGCTGCCAAAACCGAAGCAGAGGCTTTTTATCAGCGGCTTAATGCCGCCAGAAACAAGTAATCTTTGCTATACTAGGCTAATATGATGAAATTTACCCCGCTTTCTATCCCCGGTTTAATTTTAGTTGAACCTCAGGTTTTCGGCGACAACCGAGGCTTTTTTATGGAAATATATAATAAAAAAGAATTTGCCGATAATGGAATTACTGTCGATTTTGTACAGGATAATCACTCCCGCTCAGCTCAGGGTGTTTTACGCGGTCTTCATTTTCAAAAACCACCTTTTGCTCAAGCTAAACTTATTCGGGTCACTCAGGGTGAAGTTTTAGATGTCGCTGTCGATCTTCGTCCCGATTCTCCCACTTTTGGTAAGTGGGATTCAGCTTATCTTACAGCTGAAAATAAAAAAATGTTTTTTATTCCTACTGGTTTTGCCCATGGTTTTTATACTCTCTCTGAAACCGCTGATTTTCAATATAAATGCAGTAATTTCTACAATAAAGACTCTGAAGGTGGCATTTTATGGAACGATCCGGAAATTAATGTTGCCTGGTTAGCTGCTAATCCCTTACTTGCAGAAAAAGATAAAGTTTGGCCTAAACTTAAAGACATTGAAGTCGAACTCAAAGCTCTTAAATGGTAATATGAAAATTATCGGTACAGGTTTATCGGGTTTAGTTGGTTCCCGGATCGTTGAACTAAATCCTGACATTGAATTTGTCAATATTTCCATAGAAACCGGGATTAGTATTCTTGATCTTATCGCTTTAGAAAAAGTTTTTACCGATAATCCGGACGCAGAAACTGTTTTACATCTCGCCGCGTTTACTGACACCAATGCCGCCTGGGCTCAAAAAGGGGATAAAACCGGTCTTTGCTATCAACTCAATGTAGTTGGCACTCAAAATATTATCAATTTATGTCAGAAACACGGTAAGTATTTGGTTAACATTTCCACCGATTTTGTTTTTGACGGTACCAAAGAAGGTAAATATACTGAAGAGGACACTCCTAATCCCATCGAATGGTATGGTCAAACTAAATATTTGGCTGAAAAAATCGTTCTCGATTCAGGGATTCAGGCCTCAATTGTTCGTTTGGCCTTTCCCTATCGGGCTAATTTTGAACCCAAAAAAGATTTAATTCGTAAAATTATCGATGGTTTCAAAACCGGCAAGCTTTATCCCCAATGGACCGATCACTATACCACCCCCACTTTTGTTGATGACATTGCCCACGGCCTTTGGGTAATTCTTGATAAACAATCAACCGGTATCTTTCACTTAGCCGGTTCTTCCTCCCAATCCCCCTTTGAAATGTGTCAGCAAATCGCCGATGTTTTTGGGTTTGATAAAAACCTGATCCAAGCCGGCACCCTTGACGATTATGTTAAAGCTCTCCCCCCTGGTTCCCGCCCCTGGCAACACAATTTATCCTTAAGTAATGATAAAGTTACCGCCATGGGTATCAAAATGAAAACATTAAGAGAGGGTTTAGAGGAAATGAAAAAACAAATGCTATAATCATCTATGTCGAATTCAAATATAAAAGAAAACCCTCCCCAGCTACTCTTACATCCTGATTTTGAGAACATTATCCAATCCGTTCTGAATTTATCGGATGCCGAAAGATTGGCCAAAGTTCAAAAAACCATCGGCGAAATCCCCCGGCCGATCTATGCTTCCGATTCTCCACTTTTGGTTAGGGACGAAAAAAATCAAGTTGTTGAAGTCAAGACTGAAGATAAACAGGGTGTTTATTGGTCGGTCAAAGATGGTTATTCCCCCGAAGCCAGACAGGATTATCT
>JAPLYY010000016.1 GCA_026395315.1 Candidatus Shapirobacteria bacterium
AAGGAATAGGCTAAACTTAATACTTTTGAGTCAGAAAGTAAGGAGAGATTTTTAAATTTAGTGATCTCGACTTTGTTTTGAGTGAGGGTGCCGGTTTTATCAAAAACAAAGGCATTGATTTGGGAAGCTTTTTGAAGCGAGTCGCCACCTTTGACCAGAATGCCAAATTTAGCCGCTAGACCAGTGGCCACCATGATGACAGTGGGGGTGGCCAAGCCGAGGGCACAGGGGCAGGCAATGACAATAACGGCGAGAAAAGTCGAAAGTCCAAAGTCTAAAGTCGAATGAAGAATAAAAACCCAAATAATAAAAGACAAAACAGCAGTAATCAAAACAGCGGGAACAAAATAGGCAGAGATCTGATCAGCTAGATTTTGTAAGGGCGAATGGGAGCTTTGGGCCTCGTCGACCAATTTAACAATGCGGGAAAGGACGGTATTAGAACTATTGGCGGTAATTTTGAATTCAAAACTACCGGTTTGGTTTTGAGTGCCGGCAAAAACTTTGTCGCCTTTGACTTTGTCGATAGGGAGAGACTCCCCTGTCAAGGCCGATTGATCAACTGAGGAGGATCCTGAAGTAATAGCACCGTCAAGAGGGATGGTTTCACCCGGTTTGACTATTAAAATATCACCAGTTTTGGCCTTATCAATGGCAATATCTCTATATTCTTTACCAAATTTTAAGTGAACAAACTTGGGGGAAAGATCGATTAATTTTGAAACCGCTTGGGAGGTTTTGGCTTTGGCGAGAGATTCGAGCCATTTACCGAGGGTGACAAAAGTAATTAAGGACGAAGCGACTTCAAAATAGTGGAATGTGCCCATTATTAGACTAAAAATAAAAGCGGAAGCGGTACCGATGGCAATGAGGCTATCCATAGTAAAAGTGCCGACGCGGAGAGCGGTAACAAATCCTAAATAAAAGTTTCGGCCAACAAAAATAATGTTGAGAAAAGTTAAGACAAGAGCAATATAAAAGATACCGGTGATAGTGATAAACATGGCAACAAAAAGTGGCAGGGTTAATAATAAAGCGACAAAAAACTTTCGGCGCCAGGCAAGGGCATCGGCAGAATCGGAGGCGGGAGCGGCAGAAACTTGATAACCAACTTTTTGGATGGCAGATGTCAGATCTTGGATCTCAGTTCTAGAATCAGATTGAATAATGGCCTTTTTAGTGGCGTAATTGACACTTGCCTCTTGGACACCAGGAACGGACTCGAGAGATTTTTTAATTAAGAGGGCACAGGACGCGCAATGCATGCCGGAAATATTGAGTTTGGTGAGAGTAGTGGCGGTTTCCATTAATTGGTGACCTCGATGGAACCGGTATACATACCCATGGAACAACTGAAGCGATAAGTACCGGGAACAGCAACAGTGAACTCCTTGGTAACCATGGCATCAGGAGTGAGAATGATCCGGTCAGGAAAAAGTTGAGGAGAAATGATGGAACCGGCGCAACCAGCATTACCAGAAGAAGTAATGTTCCAGACAACCGGGACATTGGCTTTGATTTTAAAATGATTTGGAGTATAGCCAGCAGCAGAGGCGGTCATGGTCAAGATTTGTTTGCCGTCAATTAAAGTAACGTCATCGGTAGTGGCAATTGTTTGAGTTGGGGTAGAGATAAGATTGAAACCGAGAACGGTTAATTGAGATTTAAGGTTAAACAGAGCAAAAATGAGGACCAATATACCAGCGATTTGAGAAAAATATTTGGCAGTTTTGGGATTACCAAGAGAACGGACACTACTGTAACCAATTAATAATAGTGGAATAAAGGTTCCGAGAGCGAAAAAGGCCATAATCAGGGCCCCTTGAATGGGATTACCGGAGGCTAAAGACAACGATTGGGCCGTCAAAGTGAAGCCGCAAGGGAGAAAAAAAGTTAAACCACCCATGATTAAGGGCATAAAACGACCCTGAAATTTGGTTTCGTCGCTAAACTTACCGGTTAATGATTTGGGCAAGGATAATTGAAAAGAAGAAAAACCTTTGACGCCAAGCATTTGGAGACCGAGGCCAAACATAATAATCGAGACAAGAATGGTAACGATAGCACCAGCGGTAATGGACAAGTGTAAAAAGCTACCAAAAAGGCCGAGAAAAGCACCAAAAAGGGCAAAAAAAACTACCCGGCCAAGATTGAACATTAAAACCGGCTGCAAGCGTTTTAAGGTTGAATCGTTCTGGGAATAAAGGCTCCCCCATTGTTTAGATAGTGACAAAACAATGCCACCGACGAGGGCGGCACAGGTAGAAAAACCGGCCAGAAGGCCAAAGCCAAAAAATGAAGGTAATAAAGACGAAGAATTGACGTTGATACTAGAAAAGATGCCGGTTTTTTGGAGAAAATAAAAAGCGACGAGAATGCCGGAGACAATGAGAAGAGAAGTAAAGATGTCAGTTTTGGGTTCAAACCCATCCACCCGCTGCGCGGGTCCCCCTTCCCTTGACAGGGCAGGCGAAAAAGAATAACCGGCATCTTTGAATAATTTATTTAATTCAGAAATTTCAGGAGCATGTTTTTTGTATTGAATAACCACTTTTTGATCTTTAGTAGAAGCGGAAACGGATTTAACGCCAGGGAGAGATTTAATTTCTTTTTCGATAATTAACTCACAAGAATGGCAATGGGTGCCGGAGACAGAATAGGTACAGGAATTAATTTTTTTAGCCATATATTACTACAAGTGTAGTATACAAAGATTATTTGTCAAGGATGAAATATTTTAGGTAAAATGGGACGTGGATAATAAAAGAGAAAAACTTTTAGCAGAATTGGAAAAATACGAGAAAAAAGTGTTGCAGTTGAAAAAAGATTGCGCAGAATTTAAAGCCGGTGGAAGCAGGTATGGAGACGAGTATGGTGAAATACAAATAAAAGTTTATTTAGAAATGATTGAATCTATTAGGAAAGAGTTAAAGTGAAAAACCTGAAGCTTTGGCGGATTTTTTAATAGACGGCAAAACGTATTCACCATAGGAATCGAACAACCGAGTGAAAAGATCATCGAGGGCGGCGGAAGCGAAGTCGGCTTTGTCGAGAAGTGGTGAATAGGAAAAAGCATTGGCGGTGGCAGTGCGTTTAACCAATTTTTTATCAGCCATCCGTTTGAGAACAGTCATAATGGTGGTGTAAGCATGTTTTCCTTTTAGGTTTTTTAAAACTTCGGCGGGTTTAAGAGCATCGGGAGAGGCCCAAAGAACTTCCATGATCTGTTGTTCCAGACCACCAAGAAGTTTACATTTGGCGTTGCAATGACAATCGCAATTCATATCTACGACAATTGTAGCATATAAACCCCTCCCCCTGCGGGACCTCCCCTTGACAGGGGAGGCTAAAACAAAAAATGATAGAATATTTTTATGAATAAAACTCAAGAAAACCTGCTTAAAGCGTTTGCCGGGGAAAGCCAGGCAAGAAACAAATATACTACTTTTGCCAAAATGGCCAGGAAAGAGAATTTAGAGTGGATCGCGCGAGTATTTGAGGAAACAGCGGAAAACGAGAGAGTGCATGCGGAAGAGGAATTTGAACTGATCACCGGATCGGTGACGACACCGGCGGAATTAGCAATTTTTCCTTTTACTAAGACAAGCGACAATTTAAAAATGGCGGCGGAGGGAGAAAAATATGAATGGGAAACAATGTATCCCAATTTTGAAGAACAAGCAAAGGTTGATAATGATGCGGAAGCAACGAGATTGTTTGGCGGTTTAAAATTGGTGGAAGCGAAACATGAGGAAAGATATATTATTATTGTTACTAAATTGGATAATAATACACTTTATAACTCAGAGGCAGAATTGACTTGGAAATGTGTAAATTGCGGATATATACATGTAGGAAAAACTCCGCCACAAACATGTCCGGTATGCAAAAAACCATTTACGTGGTATATGCCGGTGGGATTAGTAAAATAATATCTTTCTTAGCTCAGTGAGAAGCTGGGAATTGTTTTCAAATAAAATACTATTTATCCCTACGGACTTGGCGGAGGTGACATTGGCTGGGATGTCGTCGATAAAAACTGCTTCAGATGGTTGAAGATTTTGAAGGTTTAATACTTTTTGATAAATTTCGGGGTTGGGTTTTTCTAAGCCTAGTTGCCAACTACTGTAGCCAAAATCAAAGTTAGATTCAAGTTTTTGATGAACATGTTGATAGAAAAAATTTTCGGCATTACTTAGATAGCCAACGCGAAAAACT
Source organism: Candidatus Shapirobacteria bacterium (assembly GCA_026395315.1). Taxonomy (GTDB): domain Bacteria; phylum Patescibacteriota; class Microgenomatia; order UBA12405; family UBA12405; genus JAPLYY01. Next base: position 4,219 of record JAPLYY010000016.1, read on the forward strand.
GATTTTAAACCGGAAATTAAATTTAAAATTGGTTGATTGAGAAAATTATTAAAATCAGAAGTATTGTAAATGTCAGTGAGGGTCTGCCAATATGGTGCGGGGTCGGGTTGGTGTAAAAATATAACAAAATCATCTAAAGTCTTCTGATTGATTTCGAAATATTTATAAAAGGCGAGGTATTGGGCAGAAAAATCATCATAACTAAGATGAGAAAGTTCAGCCCAACGTTGATGCAACCGATTGAGATATGGTTGGTAGAACCAAACGACATTACCGACATCGAAAAGAAAGGTGGTGATCATAGTTTCTGACATTGGGGACAATAAAAGGTACCACGACCACCGAGTTGAAGTTTTTTTATAGGGGTAGAACAGACAAGACAAGGCTCCCCCAACCGCTGATAAACCCGGAATTTAAACTGGTTTTGACCAAAAGATCCATCGGGACGGACGTATTTGTTGTCTTTGGCAGTGGAGCCACCAGCTAAAATTGATTGGCGCATAATGTCGATTAATGATTGATGAATTAATTTAGCCTGGTTTAAGGTAATTTTTTTTGACGATGTTTGTGGATGGATCTTGGCTAAAAAGAGAGCATCGTTGGCATAAATATTACCGATACCAGCGAACTTGTTTTGATCAAGAAGAACTAACTTAACAGGGCGGGAACTGGTTTGGAGTTGGGAATAAAGATATTGGGGGGTAAATTCGGAGTCAAAAATATCTTTACCTAAATTTAATTGAGATTCGGTAAGTTCCCGGGGAGAAAGTATTTTTATCCAACCAAATTTACGCTGATCATTAAAAAATAAGACAGAACCATTATTAAATTTAAAGATAAGTCGGGTTGATTTTGAATTAATAGTTGAAGTGGGATGGCCTAGCATAAAACCCACCCCCTTCCCCTCCCTTGACAAGGAGGGGTGAAAAATCAACTGACCGGTCATTTTGAGATGGACAAGAAGAATCAATTTGTTGGAAAGATGGATGGATAGCTGTTTGCCGATACGGGAAAATTTAACAATTTTTTGATTAATTACTTTTTTCGGGTCACCAATAAAACTTTTTTTATTTAAAATTTCAAGATCGGTAATGGTTGAATTGAGTAACTTATCTTCTAAAAATAGTTTGACGACCTCGACTTCGGGTAATTCGGGCATGATGTATATTAAATTAAATCGTCGAGGTTGATGGCAGAGACGGAATGGTTATTGGCTAAATGTTGAAGACCAATGAGCATGTCGGTCAGACTATCTTTTATTTGGGAAATAGAATTGAGCAAAACTTGAGTTTGAGCAACATAGCCCATAATTAAAACCACAGTGGAGATGTCCATAATGCCCTTGAGAACTTCGGGGACAAGAATGAATAAAATTAACGAATAAAAAATAATGGCGGTGTTTTGAAGAGCAAACCATTCAGTGAAACCCCACTTAGCTAAGCGGTTAAAATGACGGTTGTAGGAAATTTGTTCCAAATCAAAGTCATTACTTTCCTGGAGTTTGGCGTAGTAAGTTTCGGTTTTAGTGTTTTGAATATCCTTAAGGTGGGCGTAATGCTGAGTAGTAAACAAATCAATAAAACTGTAAATTAACAGGTAAGAAATAGTGAGAACAAAAACACGGATATCTAAAAACAGAAGAGCAACTGGGATAAAAACAAAAGAAACCAAGCTATCTACACCCGGTTGTTTGATCAGGTTTAAAGTCATACTGGAGGCCTCGGAAAAATTGCGGACAGCCTGAATGGCGGCGTGACGATCTTCTTTGGTCTCAGTTTTAAGATCGGAGAGAAAATAATTATGAATATCGAAAGCGATATTGCTAATGATATTTTCCAGACGGGTGACTGATTTGAGACGAAGGTAATTGTCAATGAGGCGGACTACAAAGATTAAGATGATAGCAATCAAGATAGTGTGGTAGTCACTTTTCTGTTCTAAAAGGCCAATGACGGCAGAAAACTGGTAGATGGTGATTAAGGGAAAAAAAGCAGAGAGAAAACGGACAAAGAGCCAGAAAAAGAACTGGGATTTACTACTGATGATTTTAAAAATGAAGAATAATACTTTACGGGTCTGCGGAGTCATAAATAAAGTATAAACCCTAACCCTACCCTTTCCCTTGACAAGGCAAGGGAAAAAATAAAATTTTTGGTAAAATGCATCATGAACGAAATATATGACACAGTGATAATCGGATCGGGACCGGCGGGATTGACGGCGGCAATTTATAACATCAGATCGGCTTTAAAAACAGTGGTGATTGCCGGAGACCAACCCGGAGGACAGTTAACCATAACGACAACTGTAGATAATTACCCGGGGTTCCCAACCGGTATTGGCGGAACAAAATTAATGATGGATACACAAACACAAGTGAAGAATTTGGGAGGAGAGATAAAAAACGGGCTTGTCAAAAGTGTTAAACCCATCCCCAACCCTTCCCTTGACAGGGCAGGGCGTTTTGCTGTGGAATTGGAAAACAGAGAAACTCTAAATACCAAGGCGGTGATTGTGGCAACGGGGGCGGGAGCAAAGTGGCTCCAGATCCCCAAGGAAAAAGAGTTAATTGGCCGGGGGATTTCGGGATGTGCCACTTGTGACGGGATGTTTTTTAGAAATAAGACAGTGGCGATAGTCGGAGGCGGCGATGTAGCTTGTGAAGAAGCTTATTTTTTGACAAAATTTGCCACCAAGGTTTATATGATAGTGCGAAGAGATGTGCTGCGGGCACAAGTGCCACAGCAAAAATTAGTAGAAAATAATCCGAAAATAGAATTTATATGGAATAGTGAGGTAATAGAAATAAATCCAAACCCCTCACCCGCTGACGCGGGAGCTCCCCTTGACAAGGGAGCCTTAAATTCAGAAAAACTGGAATCGATAAAAATTAAAAATAATAAAACAGGAGAAGAGAAGATATTGCCGTTAGATGGGTTGTTTGTGGCAATAGGGAGGATTCCGGGGACAGATTTTGTTAAAGATTTAGTGGAGCTGAAAGAAACGGGACAGATTGTGACGGGAAAAAATCCGGATTATTTAACAATGAGTTTGGTGCCGGGAATATTTGCCGCCGGAGATTGTGTGGATGATATTTACCGGCAGGCAATTATTGCGGCCGGCGACGGGGCCAAAGCAGGATTGGATGCAGAAAAGTGGTTAAGAAACCAATAATTTTTTGATCTTAGCAACGAATTTTTCTTTGGAGAATTGCTGAGCGTTGGCGATACAGGCTTTTCTTGTTTGGGCTTTAGCGAGCAAAGCCCCTACTTTACGAATGGCAGATACACATGAATCGACAGTTAAATCGTTAAACAAAACTCCGGTTTTACCATCGACAACAGTTTCTTTGATTCCTCCACTGGCATAGCCGATAACCGGACAGCCATAGCCTTGGGCCTCGACGGAGACAATACCGAAGTCTTCATTATCGGAACAAAAAAAGTAGCCGGAGGCTGAAGCAAAAAGTTTGGCTTTTTCCGATTGGGTAATTTCACCGAGGAATTCAATAGTGGGACCGGATAGTGATTTTAGTTCAGCTTCAGAACCGGCGAAATCGCGGCCAAAGACTTTGAGAGGAAGTTTTAATTTATTACAAGCTTCAATAGCGATATCGTAACGTTTGGCACGAGCCAGACGACCACCGGTGAGATAAAACCCTTTATTATGGGCGCCGGCAAGCGTCGCCCCTACAGCAGGTAAATCGACAGGCGGATTAATAATAACCGAGTCTTTACGGTAATATTTTTGGATAC
>JAPLYY010000038.1 GCA_026395315.1 Candidatus Shapirobacteria bacterium
CCTGCCGCCATTAAAAGAAAACGAGATTAAGGATGCCCTCCGGTTTGAGGCTGAGACATTTGTCCCCTACCCTTTGTCGGAAGTATCAATAGATTACGAAGTTATTGAACAGGATGAGTCCGGCCGGTTGACAGTGTTTGCCATTGCTTCGCGGAATAAAATCATTGAAACTTATTTAAAAGTATTTAAAATGGCGGGTTTGGAGTTGAGTGCATTGGAATCGCCGGCAGTGGCTATGAGAAGAATTGTCAGTTCATCAGTTTCGGATAAGGCAGCAATATTGTTGATAGATATGGGAGAAAAATATTCGGATATCGTGGCCATAAATAACGGTAAGGTTTATTTTACCCGGGCAATGTCGGTGGGCGGGGAATCGTTAACCAGGGCAATTTCAGTGAATCTGGGTTTGGATATGGTGAGTGCTGAAGAATACAAAAAAGCTTATGGGATGAAAGAAATGGAGCTAGAAGGAAAGATAAAGGCTTCAATTGCACCAGTGTTTGCGTCAATGGCCGAAGAAACCAGGCGGGCTTTGGGAGCTTTTCAGGAAGAACAGGGTAAACCGGCGGACTTGTTAGTTTTATCAGGCGGCGGAGCAAATCTACCGGGTTTAGCTGAGGAATTGACTAAGATTTTAGGAATTGAGGTTCAGGTGATTCAGCCGTTTAACAAGATTGATGTTTCCAAAATTGTGGCGCCAGTGGATTTAAAATCAGAAGGTTGCCGATTTACATTGGCGGTAGGATTGGCGTTAAGGGGAACACTATGAGTGGAAAAATGGATTTAAGTTTACTGCCATCCCAAGCTAAGTTTCAGGTAGATAAACTGAAGTGGGTTAAAAGAAATAGACTTATTATAGGGGTGATCTGTGGTTTGTGGGTGACGGGTTTAGTGGTGGTGATTTTGTTGAATTTGGTGAGCAGATGGCAGTTTGATCAGGCGGATAAAAAGTTGACAGCGGCAACTAAAGATTTAACCGGGATGGCCGGCGGAGTGGTTAATAGCCAAAGGTTAAAGTACAATGCCAAATTGGTGGGGGCGGTGTTGGATCGGAGGTATGAGTATGGTAAGGCTTTTAAAACCGTCACGACGATGTTTCCTGACGGAGTGGTGCTGGATAAATTTGATTTGAAGGGTGTCGGTGCATTTTCGGTGGATGGCCGGGCAATTGAGGAAAATATCAGTAAAGTAGAAAAAATTATGGCCGATATCAATCAGGGAAGTGATCAGAGATTTTCAAACATGACTCTTGAATCTTTATCAGAAAAAGAAGATATTTGGAGTTTTTCAGCGGAGGTAAAATTAAAATGAAATGGTTAAAACTGGATTTACCGGATAAGATTTTTGGTTTAGACAGCGGGTTATTGGTGATTTTTATACCGACGGTGGTGGTAGTGGTATTGGTGATTTTAAGTTTCGGTTGGATTATCAGTCCCCGGATTGACGATTATAAGGCGAACCAGGCTAAGATTACGGCTACTCAAGGGAAAACAAAATCATTAATGGAAAAGATCAATTATTTAAAAACGATGGATCTGGAACAGCTGAATAAAGATGAGTCATTGGTGAATAATGCTCTATTACCGCAAAAAAATTCATATTTGTTAGTAAATGTTATCCGTAAATTAAGTGAAAGTTACAATTATACTGTTGGCAGTTTTTCCTTAAGTATGGATGGGTTAAAAGAAGGTGGTCAACCAACAGGTAAGATAACCAGTGACGGGTTTGCCTCGGTGCCGGTGGAGGTGGTGTTACTGGGGTCAGCCGATAATTACGTTGATTTTATTTCGGCGATAGAGCAGAGTTTACCGCTGATGTCATTAACCAGGTTTGAAATAAAAAAAAGTGGGACGGTAGTTGAGCTTGATTTGACAATATCGGCTTATTATTCGGCGGCGATGGCTGAAGTGGATGTTAATAAACTGACCTTGTCTGATTTAACTTTGAACAAAGATGAAGCGGATTTGATAGCCAAAATAGGCCAATTTAAACCGATAGAGAATATGCAAATGGTGGAGGGTAAACTGAAACTAGATCAGACTTTTGTCCAGTATGACAGGAAGGATCCGTTTACTCTTTGATTTCGAGGTTATAGCGGATTTCGGGGTAAGCTAAATTGAGGAGAGTACGGATGGATTTAATAATCCGGCCTTGTTTACCGATAATTTGGCCAACGACAGATTCGGGGGCGGAAACTAACAGATTGGTAATGCCGTCGGTAGTTATGGTTGATTCAATAACGATGTCATCGGGGGTGTCAACAATGGCTTTG
>JAPLYY010000060.1 GCA_026395315.1 Candidatus Shapirobacteria bacterium
TGGTTTGCCAATAGTTGGTATACTTTCCCCAGTCTTATTAATCAGCTAATTAAGCTGATCTTTAACACACTTTTTCAATTACCTTATGTTGGGTGATCTTACCTTTATTCTTCAATGGTGGCTGACATTTTTTCTGATAAGTTTGCTGGCTCTGCCGTTAACTTTTTCCCTTTTTCCTAAATTCTATGACCGTGGCTACTCTTTTGCCAAAACCATTGGTATTCTTATCCTGACTTTTATTTCTCTGGTGACCAGCATTTTTCATTTCCTTCCCTTCACCATTTTCTCTTTATCAGCCATCATTTTATTTTTAGTTTGTCTCAGTTTATCCTATTTGCTCTTCCAAAAACGCTGGCTGATATTCTTTCAGACTATCAAATCAAAATTTTGGCTCTTTTTATTTGAAGAATTATTATTCCTGCTGATCTTAATCACCTGGTCTTACGTTCGGGGATTTGCTCCTGACATTGAAGGTTTGGAAAAATTTATGGACTGGGGTTTTGTTAATTCGGCCCTCCGCAGTACCTATTTTCCGCCTGCCGATATGTGGTTTTCCGGGCTTCCCATAAATTATTACTACTTTGGTCATTTAGTTATTGCCCTTTTAACCAAACTATCTGGGGTTAGTTCAACTATTACTTACAATCTGGCCATTGCTTCCACTTGTGCCCTGACATTCGTTTCCGGTTTTTCCTTTACCTCTAATCTCATTTTTTCTCTCAACTCTAAACGTAGTTTAAATTATCTCTTTATCGGTGGCCTTTTTTCGGCGCTGTTACTAACCTTCGGCGGTAACCTTCACCCCATTTATAAAATCGGCAAAACCATTATCCAAAATGAAGGCCATTTAGTATTAACTTCCGCCGCCATCCAAAAAGCCACCGATAGTTATTGGTATCCCGATGCCACCCGTTTTATCGGTTTTGATCCCGATATTAAGGACAAAACTATCCATGAGTTTCCCATTTACAGTTTTGTCGTTGCTGACCTTCATGGCCATATGAATGATATCCCCACCATTATTCTGTTAATGGCGTTTCTGTTCTCTTTCTATCTCAGCTTCAAACCCAAAAGAGGCGTTTACTATCGACTGGTAATCCCGTTGGGATTTCTTTTATCGATTGCCTATATGACTAACGCCTGGGATTTTGCCGTTTATGGTTTGCTTTTTAGTATCTCTTATTTATTAATTTCTCGAAATTTTGTTTCTACCATCCTTAATTGTTTGGCAGTTATTGCTTGTTGGTTTGTTTTTACTATACCGTTTTCTCTTCATTTCACTCCTATGGTCGACGGTATCCGTATTTCCGATGGCCATTCGGCTTTCTATCAACTATTTGTTTTATATGGCGGATTTTGGTTAATCACCCTGCCCTTTGTTTTCTTTTTTCTCAAACGGCTATTTACCAAATCTAAACTTATTTCCGCTGATTATTTTGTCATTGCCTTAATCTTCACTGCCACTATATTGATATTTATTCCGGAATTAATTTACATCAAAGACATCTATATCAATGACTACCGCCGGGCCAACACCATGTTTAAACTTGTCTATGAAGCCTTTATTATTTATTCGCTGTCGGCCGGTTATTGTCTGATCCGTCTTCGTCGTTTCGTTTGGTATAAACTCATCTTTGCCACAGTTTTGGTAATTCATTTAATTTATCCTTATTTTGCCGTTAAATCATATTACGGTCTTAAAGATTATAAAGGATTATACGGTCTAAATTTCCTTAAAACCGAATACCCCGACAATTACGCTGCCATTAATTGGATTAACAAAAATATTTCCGGTCAGCCGGTAATGCTCGAAGCTCCCGGTGATTCTTATACCAGTTTTAACCAAATCTCTATGTCAACTGGTCTTCCCACTGTTGAAGGTTGGATCGTTCATGAATGGTTGTGGCGCGGTGGTTATGATAAACCTGCCGCCCGTGCCGCTGACGTCCAAAAAATTTATGAATCAACCAGTCTTGGTGAGATGCAGTCAATACTTAAAAAGTATAACGTCAAGTATATTTTTGTCGGCGCCAAAGAAATTGAAAAATATCCTCAAATTAATCTCCAAAACTTCGATCTTATCGGTAAAGTAATTTTTGAATCAGGTAATACTAAAATTTATCAGCTAAACTAGTTCTACTTCTTATTTTTATTATGTCCGATATTCTTTCCGATCTTAATCCCGACCAGCAGGCTGCCGTTGTCCATCAGGGAACACCGCTTCTAATTTTGGCCGGTGCCGGTTCCGGTAAAACCCGGGTTTTAACCCACCGCGCCGCCTACTTTGTCGAACAAAAAATTGCCCGTCCTTCAGAAATTTTATTACTCACCTTTACCAACAAAGCCGCCGGCGAGATGAAAGACCGGATGGCCAAACTTTTAGGTTCGGCCGACGGCAATTTATTTGCCGGAACATTTCATTCTTTCTGCTGCCGAATTCTCCGTCAGTCCGGTACCAAAATTGGTATTTCCCCCGACTTTGTCATTTATGATTCTGATGATCAGGAAAATCTCGTCCGTTCGATTTTAACTGAATTAAATCTTACTCCTAAAGAATTTAAACCCAGCTCGGTGTTATATTATATCGAAGGTGCCAAAAACACTTTTCAAACCTCCTCCGATATGGCCGCCTCCGCCCACGGCTTTTGGGAATCTTATGCCGCCAAAGTTTATCAAAAATATCAAACTCGTCTAAAAGAATATCAGGCGCTTGATTTTAATGATTTGCTTTTCAAAGTCGTCGAGCTGTTTTATGAATCTCCGGAAACATTGGCCAGATACCAGGATATTTACCGCTATATCTTAGTCGATGAATATCAGGATACTAACCAAATTCAATATTTATTGACTAAAATGTTGGCCGCCAAAAACCGCCAAATTACTGCCGTCGGCGATGCTTCCCAGGCTATTTACGGTTGGCGGGGAGCGGATTACCGTAATTTGACCGCCTTCACGGTTGATTTTGCCGATACTAAAGTTATTAATCTGGAGCAAAACTATCGTTCCACCCAAACAATCCTTGACGCCGCCAATTCGGTCATTTCCAAGAATAATTCCCATCCGGTGTTAAAGCTATTCACCAACAAAAAATCATCCGATTTAATCAAAATGTTTGAAGCCGAATCGGAAGTGGCCGAAGCCGATTTTATTTCTGACAGAATCAATTTTCTTCATGACAATCTGCACCTTCGTTACCACGATATTGCCGTCCTTTATCGGATGAATGCTCAGTCCCGAGTCATCGAAGAATCATTTTTACGCTTTAACATTCCTTATGTTTTAATTGGTGGCCTCCGCTTTTACGACCGTTCCGAAATCAAAGACATTATCGCCATGCTCCGCTATGCTAACAATAACCATGACGAGTTGTCTTTGGCCCGGGTGGAAAAAGCTCTGGGTAAACACCGTCTGATCCAATTTCAATCTCATTTAACCGATATTAACCCCAAAAATTTTACCGCCATCCAACTGCTCGAATCGCTGGTCATCAATTCCGGCTATCTGTCCAAATTTGACCCCAAAGACGAAGCTGATCAAAAGAAAATTGAAAACATTAAAGAACTTAAATCTGTCGCCTCCACTTTTCCTAAACTGGCCGATTTTCTGGAAAATATCGCTCTGGTTCAACAGGAATATTCGATCCAGGAAAAGAATAAAAAGAAAGAAAACCGTGATGGTATAAAGTTAATGACTTTGCATAGTAGCAAAGGATTAGAATTCGAGGTGGTCTTTTTAGTTGGTATGGAGGAAGGGATTTTGCCCCATTCCCGGTCGATGCTTGACGACGCCGGCATCGAAGAAGAGCGCCGCCTTTGTTATGTTGGTATTACCCGCGCCAAAGATTATCTTTTTATCACTTATGCTTCCAAACGCCTGTTCTTCGGCAAATCTTCTCTCAATGAACCGTCGCGTTTTCTAATCGACATTCCTGATCATCTTATTGAATATGTCGCCAGTCAAAATGAGGTCAAAGACTATCGCCATAAAACTAAATCCGATTCTGACCTCCTCTACGACCCGGATATTTACTAAATCTCCTCCCCACCCCCTCTTCAAAAAAGAGGGAGAGAAAGAATATAATTTTTTGTATGGTTAAACAAGTTGTTCCGCTTGAAGCTAGAACAAAGCAAAGTTATGTTAAATATTTGGATAAATTAAAACATTTATCGCAAAAGAATAGAAAAATCTCAACAAAATCAGAAAATATTTTTTGGAAAAGTGTGTTAAGTCGTGACAAAACTGGTTATCGTTTCTTAAGGCAAAAACCTATCGGACAATTAATCCTTGACTTTTATTGTTTAAAACTGGCATTGGATATTGAAATTGACGGCAGTTCTCATGATCTGAAACAAAATTACGATTCTGAGCGGGACCAATATTTAGCCATCAGGGGAATTCAAACCATTAGATATACAAACGATTTAGTTGAAAATAGCATAGAAAATATAATTAACGATTTAGCGTTACGAATTAAAACGAGAGAAAGAGATTTAAAAATAATTTAAACCCCCTCTTTTTCGAAGAGGGGGTAGGGGGAGATTTTGATCCAAGAATCCTTTATAATCAATTCATGTCAACCGTTCCAACTCTAATCATTGTCACCGGTATTGAATCCTCCGGTAAATCATTTATTGCTTCGGAATTATCCCGTGAACTTAATCTGCCATTCTTTAGTAAAGACATTATCAAAGAAAAATTATTTGATACTATCGGTTATAAAGATCGTGATTGGTCGAAAAAATTAGGTATCGGCAGTCTGGCCATTTTATTCCAAACAGCTGAAGAATTACTTAGTCACGGTCAATCACTAATTCTCGAGAGCAATTTTAAACCGGAATTAGCCAAAATCGATTTTGAAAATATTGCTAAAAAAATTCCGATTAAATTTTTCCAAATAGTCTGTTTTGCTGATGGACAGGAAATCTATAAACGATTTATAGAGAGGGTTAATTCGGGTAAACGCCACCCCGGCCATCGCGACGATATCAATTCCATTGAATCTAAGGATAGACTTCTGAAAGGTGGTAAATTCCCTATCAATATCCCTGGAGAAAAATATGAAATTGACACTACCGACTTTTCTAAAGTTGATCTTAAACCGCTGATTTTGCAGTTACAAAATTATCTGAAAAATTGATGATCACCCGCATTCTTTATCCCGAAGAGAAATCAGATTACAATCGTTGTGTTTTACACCCGATCCAGACCTGGGAATGGGGTGATTTTCAAATTGGTGAAGGCCACCAAGTCTACCGCCTCGGCGTTTTTGAAAATAACAAAATGATCTCGGCCTATTCCGTCTCTTTCCACCAAGTTCCTCACACTAATTATTCCATCGGCACCATGCTCCGTGGCCCGGAAATCACCAATGATATGATTAAAAACATTACCAAAATTGCTAAAGATGAAAAAGCTATTTTTGTAAAATTCGAGCCGGACGTCTATCACCAAACCTTCGACCTCAATAACACTGCCACCATTGTTAATCCCTTGCCTGATTTTCCTGGTTTTGTAATATCGCCTAAAGTTGCCTTTTATCCCTATTCTTACATTGTTGATCTGACCAAAACCGAGGATGAATTGTTGGCCGCCATGCATCCCAAAACCCGCTACAATATTAAAATCGCCAACCGTAATAGTGTCGAAGTCGTCGAACAAACCGACGATGCCGGTTTTACTACTTATCTTGACTTGCTCTTTGCCACCACTAAACGTCAGGGCTTTTATTTGCATAGTCGTGAATATCATCAAAACTTATGGAAAACTCTCAAATCCACCGGCATGGTCCATATCATACTATCTCAATACCAAGGTATTACCCTTTCCGCTTTTATGTTGTTCACTTTAAAAAATAAATTATTTTATCCCTACGGATCGTCTTTGACAGTCCACAAAGAAGTTATGGCCCAGAATTTATTAATGTGGGAGGTAATTAAATTTGGGAAGAATTTGGGATTAAAAACTTTTGATATGTGGGGTTCTCTCGGTCCCAATGCCAAAGAAACCGATCCGGGTTTTGGTTTTCACCGTTTTAAACAAGGGTACGGCGGCCAACTCGTTCAATTTGTTGGCACTTACGACCTGATCATTAATCCTCAGTTCTATCAGCTTTATAACTTAGTCGATAAATATCGCTGGAAACTCCTCCGCCTCAAGGCTAAATTTATAAGATAAAATACTCTATGTCCTCAACCATCATTACCGATGACCAATTTCAACATATCGCCAAGCTTTCCCGTTTGGAAATTAAACCCGAAGAAAGTTATATCAAGGATCAGCTGGCTCAAGCCGCCAAATATGTCGATGTTCTCAAAGAGTTGGATACCGACAAAGTCTCTCCCACTTTCCAGGTCAATCACAAGAAAAATGTTTTTCGGGATGATATTATTACTCCATCTTTCACCCAATCACAGGCCATCTCTCAAGCACCCAAAACCAAAGACGGTTATATTGTCACCGCGGCGACTATCAAAAAATGAGTGATTTAAATAAATTAACTATTAAGGAAGCCCGTGAAGGCCTATTATCCAAGAAATTTTCCTCCAAAGAATTGGTGGTAGACTGTTTGTCTCAAATCAAAAAAAACGCCTCCAATCTAAATACCTTTGTCACTGTTTGTGAAAAAGAATCTATAAAATCGGCCGAAACAGCTGATATCTCCAAACCATTAGGCGGTATCCCGGTAGCCGTTAAAGATAATTTTTTAACCTTAGGAATTCGGACAACTGCCTCTTCCAAGCTTTTGGATAAATATATTGCTCAATACGATGCCACAGTGGTGGCTAAATTAAAATCCGCCGGCGCTATTATCATTGGCAAGACCAACATGGATGCTTGGGCCCACGGTTCATCCACGGAGACTTCCGACTTTGGTCCGACTAAAAATCCCTGGGACATTACCCGTCTCCCCGGAGGTTCCAGCGGTGGCTCTGCTGCCGCCATTGCTGCCGACGAAGCCATTATTTCCGTTGGTTCGGAGACCGCCGGTTCCATCCGTCAACCTGCTTCCTGGAGTGGCGTGGTCGGTTTCAAACCCACATATGGCCGGGTCTCCCGGTATGGCATAATTGCCATGAAATCCAGCACTGATTCTCCCGGGCCAATTTGTAAAACTGTTGACGATGCCGCCGAAGTTTTGGGAATTATTTCCGGCCATGATCCCTTTGATGCTACCTCTATTGACGAAGTTTCCTGGATCAAACCCTCACCTTTAACATCGTTAAAAGGCATTAAACTCGGTCTGCCTCTGTCTTATTTTTCCCCCCAAACCAAACCCGAAGTAAAGACCACAATTTTAGCTGCCGCCGAAACTTTAAAAAAACTCGGTGCCGAAATCATTGAACTCTCCGACGTTCTTGACCCCAAGTATTCAATTGCGGTTTATACCATCCTTCAGCGCTCCGAAGTTTCCAGTAATTTAGCTCGTTTTGATGGTATCCGCTATGGTCATGATCGTTCTTATTTTTCCGAGGAAGCCAAGCGTCGGATAATGTTAGGTACCTATTCACTTTCCGCCGGCTATTACGACGCTTATTATTTAAAAGCCCAAAAAGTTAGAACCTTGATTTGCCAGGATTTCGACAAACATTTTACCCGGGTTGATGCCATGATCAGCCCCATTTCCCCAACCACCGCTCTTCCGGTTGGAGCTACTAAGGGTCAATCAATGTTTGGCGAAATTCAGGATCAGCTGGTAGAACCTTCATCAATTGCCGGTTTGGCTGGTATTTCTATCCCCTGCGGTTTTGACAATAATGGCTTACCTATCGGCTTAAATATCATGGCTCCTCAACTCCGTGAAGATATTGTCTACCAAATTGCCAAAATTTTTGAAGATAACACTGAATATCATTTACAGAGGCCAAACCTATGACCATCATTTCACCTCAGCTTTCCGATTTAGATCAAATCATCCCTCTTTGGCACCAGGATACTATTTTCCATGCCGATCTCGATCCTAAGTATTATATTGAATATGACGAATCGTCTGACGAAAATGACAGAATCTATTTAACCAATGCTATTACCCAAGGTCAGCCTCAGATTTCAGTTGCCAAAATAAACGAAAAGGTTGTTGGTCTGATCACTTATGAAACCGGTAAACCCTCGTATCAGGACACAATTCTCGACAATTTTGGTGAAATCTTAGAACTTTTTGTCGATCCTAATTACCGCAGCCAAGGGATTGCCAAAGAATTAATGGCTTATGCTGAAAATTATTTTAAAAAATCAGGCCTCAAATATATGAAATTAGCTGTTTCGGCTTTCAATGCCTACGCTATTGGATTATACCAAAAGTTAGGTTATATCGACCGCCAGCATTTAATGTTCAAACAACTATGACCATCACCCCCATCATCGGACTCGAAGTCCACATTGAACTCAAAACCAAATCAAAAATGTTTTGCGGTTGTGATGCCCAGCATTTTCATGCGCAGCCTAATACTCACACCTGTCCCGTCTGCCTTGGCCTCCCCGGAGCTCTGCCGGTTCCCAATAAAACTGCCTGTGAATGGACCATTAAATTAGGCCTAGCCTTAGGCTGTTCTATTAATGAAGAAACTTTTTTTGAACGCAAAAATTATTTTTATCCCGATTTAGCCAAGGGTTATCAAATCACCCAACTCCAAAAACCATTTGCCATCAACGGTCATCTCACCATTGACGGTCATGACATTCGGATTAACCGTGCTCATCAGGAAGAAGATACCGGCAAAAGTATTCATGTTGGCGACGAAACTTTGCTTGATTTTAATCGCTCCGGTGTTCCCTTAGTTGAAATTGTTTCCGAACCGGATATCACTTCCGCAGGCGAAGCAAAAATTTATTTAAACAAAATCCAACAAATTGTCCGCTACCTCGGCGTTTCCGATGCCGATATCGAAAAAGGTTCCATGCGCTGCGAACCAACCGTTAATCTATATGTTGACGGAAAATACTATACCCCATTAGTTGAAATCAAAAACGTTGCTTCATTAACCGGCGTTATGAATGCCATCAATTTTGAAATCGATCGCCAAACCAAACAATTTGAATCTGACCATGTTGAAAAAAATTCCACCAACAAAACCACCCGCGGCTGGGACGCCGACAAAAACCAAACCTTTCTCCAGCGGGAAAAAGAGGGGAGTGCCGACTACCGTTATTTCCCCGAACCCGACATTCCCCCAATTGTTTTCACTAAAGATCAAATCGAAACTATCCGTGCCACTTTGCCCGAGCTTCCCGATCAAAAAATCGCCAAATATAAATCTCTAAATCTATCTGATTTCGACGCCAACTTATTAGCCGAAGATTTAGTTTTTTCTTCAATTTTTGACAAAGTTCTCAATGGTTCCACTGATCCGGAATATGCCAAGTTTATCACCAATTTACTGATTGGTCCTCTTAAAACTATTTCTTTGGATATTAAAAAAATTAAACCCGATTATTTTCAAAAATTGTTTTCTCGTCGCTCTGACTTATCATCAACTATTATCAAACAATTAATTTTAGAATCTTACCAATCCGACACCGACCCTCTCGAAATTGCTAAAGCAAAAAATTTATTTCAAGTTTCCGACACTGGCGCCATTGAAGAATTAGCCAAACAGGTAATTACCGACAATCCCAAAGCTGTTAATGATTATAAAAAAAATCCCCTCTCCATCGGCTTTTTAGTCGGCCAACTGATGAAAGTTTCTGGTGGGTCAGCAAACCCACAGTTAGCAAAACAGTTATTAGAAAAGCTATTAAGTTAATTCCGCCAACCTGTCTGCCGGCAGGCAGGTCCCCAACTTGCCAAAGAAATTTTGGAAAAATTGTTAATTTAGTCAAATCTGTCATTGAAAGTCAACAACATCCGAAAATTCGGTGAAAAAGTACTTAATTTCCCAACAAAGTCGTCAGGATCCTGACCGCCGCTAACCAATTTTACAAACTGTCGGCACGCTTCCTCGATCTCTGTGTTATAAAGTAAACTTAGCCGTTGACAGACGGTTCTAGAAAATACGTAGCACTTTTCCTCTTCTTCAGGTGTTGTTCCCAACTCTAATAAATGGTGTCCGACTTCATGGAAAAGTAATGTCGAAAAATCACCCAAGTTATCAGCTCCGCCTATCGTTATACCCCCAACCTCACAATCTCCCCAATGGTCACCAACTTTAGCCCTAGCCACAATATCGATTAAGGCAATATCATCGGGTGTATCCGATTTTTTTAATTTTCCGAGCACATCTTGATGAAATTCTTCAATCTTAACCATAATAATCAAAATATTAGGGTGATATTAGCACAAAAAATGAATATTTTGGAAAAATTGCTAAAATAATTAATGACCAAAAAAATCGTCATCGGTTTTATTGTCGCCATTGTCATCATTTTATTTCTCCGTTTTTCTACTCCCGAAGACACCTGGCTTTGCCAGAAAGGGGAATGGGTCAAGCATGGCCGCCCCTCTGCTCCTCAACCAACCGCTATTTGTCAATAAATTTAATTCCCCCCTTTTATTACCGCTCAATTTCCGAGTATACTGAATTTGTATTAATTAATTTATCAACATGCCTGCCAAAAAAAGAACCACTAAAAAATCTGCTTCCAAAAGAGTTATCCGAAGAGTAACTGCCCGTAAATTAAATTTAACCGGCGGAATAACCACCAGAACTTGGGCCTTATTTGCTCTATTTCTCTTGGTTTCTATTTTTACCCTATATCGCATCTCTAACGGCTATTAACTAATTCTCTTCAAATTTGTTCAAAAGGGGGTGAGTTATTATATGCAGAAAAAATTTATGAAATATTTAAGCCAGCACCCTCTCTATACTGCCTGTCTTTATTTTATCGTCGGCATCGGTTTTGGGATTCTGATTTCCCGCCCTCTGGGAGTTCACCCGGTTCGCTACGGCGTCGCCCTTTTGGCCATTGGCATTGTCGGTAAACTCTACGTCATCATGAAAAAGTAAACAAGGTAAAATAAGCTGTGACCGATTTTATTTCTGAATATAAGAAACTTAACCCCGAACAAAAACTGGCCGTTGATACCATTGACGGTCCGGTCATGGTTATTGCCGGCGCCGGTACCGGTAAAACCCAAACAATTGCCCTAAGAATCGGTAAGATACTTACCGATACCCAAACTAATCCCAGTAATATTTTATGTCTTACTTTTACCGAAAACGCCGCTCTCAACATGCGCCAACGGTTATTGTCGCTCATCGGTCCCGCCTCCTATGGTGTCCGCATTTGTACTTTCCATGCTTTTTGTAATGGCATTATCAAAGATAATCCTCAATATTTTCTCTTTTCCAAAAAAGAATCAATTCCCTTAAACGATGTTAAGCAAATTCAAATTACCCGCCAATTAATCGACGATTTGCCAGGTTCCAGCCCTCTTAAAAATCTCAATTTTTCCTACTTTTACCAAAAAGACATTATTCGTTCCCTCACCTCGCTTAAAAAAGAAAATATTACCCCCGATAAATTCTCCGGTCTGATTGATTTAGCCGTTGGATTTGTCAAACAAGCCACACCTGTTTTGGAAAAATTATCAGCCATTCGCGCTACTCCCAAAGCCGAAGTCGAAGTCGTTAATCTTATCTATCAGTTATCCCAAGTAGCCAATCCGCTCTATCAATCCCGTCTGGATCTGTTTCTAAAGTTATTTCAATCTGGCGCTTCGACCCTGTCTGTTCTTAAAAAAAATGTCATCGATTTTGTCACCAAAACATCCCTGAATTTACCCAAACTTAAGGATTTATTAACCATTTACCGTGGTTACCAGCAAGCATTGATTGATCAAAATCTTTACGACTATGACGATATGATTCTCTGGGTGATTAATGCTTTTAAAACCAATCCCGAGCTTTTGTCTCAATATCAGGAACAGTACCAATATATTTTAGTCGACGAGTTTCAGGACACCAATTCCTCCCAATATGAAATCATTAATTCTTTAATTAAAGATCAAGAATTACCCAACATCTTTGTCGTCGGCGACGACGATCAGTCAATTTATCGCTTTCAAGGCGCCTCAGTCGAAAACGTCTATTCGTTTTATAAACAATTTGAGACAGATCTTAAAATTATTGTTCTCAAAAACAACTACCGCAGTCACAAGTTGATTCTTGATACCAGTAACCAAGTCATCTCCCACAACCTTAATCGAATTACTCACTATATTGATAATCTTGATAAATCCCTAACCACAGTCAGTACTTTTGACCCCGATCCGATTAATCTTTTTACTGCCAACTCTACCTTAGAAGAAAGCCACCATGTTGCCGCCACTATTAGAAAATTGATAGACACTGGCACTAAACCGCCGGAAATCGCTGTTCTTTACCGCAACAATGCCGATATTACTGATCTGCTACCACACCTCCAACGCCAAAAAATAAAATATTTACTCTCTGACGCCATCAATATTCTTGATACTCTGGAAATCCAACAATTACTCACTTTATTCCGCTATATTTTTGATCCGGACAATACCGGCCTTTATGCCCAAGTTTTGTCATTTAAATTTATCAATATCAATTCTCTGACCCTTTATAAAATATTTCACCACCAGATAAATCCAGATAAGTTAAAAAGTATCAGGAAATTTCATAAAAATTTAGCCTACGTTTCAAAAATAATTAACAACTCTCCTGCTGATGAAGTTTTTAATGAAATCATTCGCCGCTTCGGCTATTTAGATTACATCTTGGCTCATTCCCGCTTTGATGTTCTCAAACAATTAAACGCCCTTTATTCTCATTTAAAATCAGCTCTCCAGATTGAAAAAATCACCTTGGCTCAGTGGATGGCCAACCTGTCAATTTTAATTGAAGACGGCTTAAATCTAAACTCCCTCCCGCTTTTAGCCGATCAGGATGTCAGTATTCGTCTTATGACCGTCCACAAAGCCAAAGGTTTGGAATTTGAACATGTTTTTCTGTACAAAGTTCTTTCCGGTAAATGGGATAGTTCCACTTCCCGCAGTCTGATTAAATTACCATTTGGTATAGTTAAAACCGATCTTACCGCCTTAACTGCCGATGCCGATTTAGAGGAAGACCGCCGTTTATTTTATGTCGCCCTTACTCGGGCTAAAAACCAAATCTATCTCAGTTACTCCCGATTCCATGACTCCGGCCGGCAACAGTTGCCTTCCGTTTTTATCAACGAAATTAATCCCGAATTGATCGAGGAAATTAAATCAACTTCGGACAGCGAAACCACCGCTTTAAGTAGTTTTTTCTCCTCCAAATTACCTCAAATTGCCTCAGTTAATCTCAAAAGTTATTTAAACAACTACTTAACTACTCAGTATCGTTTTAATATTACCCATCTCAATTCCTACCTTCGCTGTCCTCTCTGTTTTTTCTTTAAAACCATTTTGCGTCTGCCTCAAGCCAAAACTAAAAGTTTGTCCTTTGGCACCAGTGTCCACGGTGCTCTGGCCTATCTTTATCAATATCATGCCCCGGAGAACAAATTTCTAGAAATTTTTGCTCGTAATCTCCAGCGGGAAAATCTTACCCCCCGCGATTTATCTGATCTTCTTGAAGCCGGCAAAATTATTCTTTCTGAATATTATTCCCATTATCAGACAGAATTTAATTCCAAATGTCTGATCGAAAAAGATTTCAAAAATTACAATGTCCGTCTTGATGGTATTCCTTTAACCGGCAAAATTGATAAGATGGAAATTCTAGCCAAAAACTTTATTAATGTGGTTGATTATAAAACCGGTAAACCCGATTCCAAATATCAGGAACTTTCTCCTGACGGTGACTATTTCCGCCAGCTGGTTTTTTATAAAATTCTCTGTAGTCACGCCCATGGTTTTGAATACAAAGTTAAATCGGGGACTATTGATTTTATCCAGCCCAATGCCAAAGGCCAATATGTCCGAAAAAATTTTGATATTACCATCGACGCCGAAACCAAATTAACCGCCCAAATTAAAGATATTTATAAAAAAATCTTACATCTTGATTTTGCCCCTGCCGCCGACTGTCCCGACCCCGATCACCTCCATTATTTATTTGATAAATATTTTAAATGAAACTTCTCATTAAACGTTTTGACAAAACCTTACCACTTCCGGTACACAAAACCCCCGGAGCAGTAGCTGTTGACCTCTGTTCCCGCCTTGATATTGACATTGCCCCAAATGAAATTGCCTACGTTTCCATGAATGTGGCTATCAAAATCCCTGACGGTTATTTTGTCTTATTGGCCCCACGTAGTTCTACCCACAAATTAGGCATCATGGGTATAAATGGTGTTGGTATTATGGACCGCGATTATTCCGGCAATGACGACGAGTATCATTTTGCTGTCCGCAATTTCACCGATAAACCAGTCCATATTGATAAAGGTACCCGCCTTTGTCAACTGGTATTAATCAAGTGTGAAACGTTTGAATTCGATGAAGTGGATGTAATGCCCGATCCATCCCGTGGGGGATTTGGAACAACTGGGGTAAAATAAACCATGACCTTTGTTTACCTTCTTTTGGTTTTAATTTTAGTTGCCATTTTTTATTTCATTTATCTACAAAAAAATGCCAAGTCGACTGATATTGATTTGTCCAAAGCTATCGACACTTTGGTCAATCAAGCCAACGATAAATTAAATGACAAAAGCCTGCTGATTCAATCCGACCTCTCTAACAAAAAAGACGCCATCGAAAAAATGATCAAAACCATCAGCGATCAATTGACCACCGTTGAAAAAGAACGCATCGGTACCTTTACCCATCTCCGTGACGCCATCGAGAGTAATGTCAAATTAACTAAAGAATTATCGGTCACCACTGAAGGCCTCAAACGGGTCTTAAGCAACAACCAACAGCGCGGTGCTTTCGGCGAAAAAGTCGCCGAAGATTTACTCAAAATGTCCGGTTTTGTTATCGGCACCGACTACACCCGTCAGGAGACTACCGGCGAATCCCGGCCCGACTTTACCCTATATCTACCCGACAAAACTAAGATCAACATCGACTCCAAATTTCCCTATGCCAATATTGTCAATATGAGTGAAGCTTCAGATGCCGATCAAAAAAATCATTTCAAAAAATTATTCGAACAGGATATCAAAAAGAAAATCAACGATGTTACCTCCCGTAACTATATTAATCCCGAAGACAATACCGTCGATTTTGTGGTTTTGTTTATCCCCAACGAAATGATTTTTAGTTTTATCTATGAATCTTTTCCCGATGTTTGGCAGGACGCTCTTAACCGCAAGGTCGTTATGACCGGACCGTTCAGTTTTACCGCTATTTTACGGATGGTCAAGCAGGCCTACGAAAATTTTAGATTTCAAAAAAACGTCCGGGGCATTATTACTCAAATCAAAATCTTTGATACCGAATTTGAAAAATATAACGAAGAATTCACCAAAATCGGCGACCGCATCGATTCTCTTCATAAACAATACGATGAAGTCAGCAACACCCGCACTAAAAAACTCCAAAAAGTTATCGACAAAATTAGAATTGAAGACAATTCACCCCCGGCCATTAATCCATGAAATACTTTCTAAGTTTTATCTCTTGGGCTATTTTTGTGGCCTATGTCAACCTTGTTGCTCCGATTACTTTTCTAAGTTTTTTAACCTTTTTTGTTATTTTATTTTTGGCTATCTATTCGACCAGTTTAATCTTTTTT
>JAPLYY010000052.1 GCA_026395315.1 Candidatus Shapirobacteria bacterium
TTGACATTACTGTCAACGGCCAGGCTAAAATATCTTCACCCATCAAAACTCCCCAAATTATTGACCAAAACCGTTACCTTGAAGCCAAACAATTTTGGCCCACTGACTCGCCCCAAATTATCAACACCGTCACCGGTTTTAAAACTCCCAAAGATATTTATGACTTTGTCGTTAATTACCTTAGTTATGATTTTTCCGGCCTAAGTCTGGCCAAACGTCAGGGAGCCATTTTGGCTCTCCAAAATCCTACCAAAGCACTTTGTACCGAATTTACCGATCTTTTTGTTACCTTGTCCCGGGCAAAATCCATTCCTTCCCGGGAAATCGAAGGCTTTGCCTATACCAACAATCCCAAAATCAAACCTCTCAATCCCAATTCTGATATCCTTCACGCCTGGCCTCAATATTACGATTTTGTTAAACAAATCTGGATATCCGTTGATCCAACCTGGGAAAAAACTACCAATGGTATCGATTATTTTAGCGATCTCGATTTGAATCATCTCGTTTTTGTCACCCACGGTATTGACAGCGTTTACCCGCCGCCACCCGGTTCGTATCGAACCAACGACCAGCAAAAAACGGTCACCGTTAATTTTTCTCCTCAAGCTATCACTGCCAACATTTTAACCCCCAAACTTACACTCAACAACAATCAGCTAACCGTCACCAATCCCAACCTGGTTAGCCTAAATCTTGTCGACTTGGCCACCTCAAACTGGCACCAAACTATCACCCTCCTGCCCCCACTGGGACAACTAACTTATAAATTACCCTCACCCCCTCTTTTTTACCAAACTGCCGTCACCATTTCCACCGCCGAACTCAACCCTACCACCATCAACCTGACTACCGGAAAACCTATCTACCGAAACCCGATAATCATCGTTTCTCTCATCGTTATTCTGTCTATTTTAGGTATAATAATCTCAGTCTTACCCCGTCAACATGAAAAAAATTCTTAAATATACCTTATTATTCTCGTTTGCTCTAGTCACCCAAAACCTTTTTTGGCAAAACCTGCAATTTAACCAAGGTGTCTTCACTATTGTTAAAGTCAGTTTAATCCTCTCACTCTTTGAAATTATCTTAAAACCTGTCATTAAATTTCTGATGTTGCCGATCAACTTCCTCACCTTCGGCCTATTCCGTTTGGTTATTTTCACTCTCGGATTTTATCTAGCCATCTTTGTTTTAGTCGATTTTCAGGTACTATCCATTGCTACTTTGTCACAAAATTTTTTTGGATTAACCATCCCCGCCATCAACCTCCAGGGTTTCTTTGTCTTTTTGGTCACCGCTATTTCCGCTAATATATTAGTATCTATTTTCAAATTTATAGTAAAATCACCCAAGATCAAAAAATGAAAATTTTCGTCACCATCATCCAAATAATCCTGTCGATTTCTCTAATTGCCTTGATTTTTCTCCAGCCCAGCAGTGATCTTGATGGCCGTTCATCCAATTTATTCTCCACTACCGCCAATGAAAAAAGAGGCTGGGAAAAAATAATGTATTATTTAACTATCACTGTTCTCTTTTTATTTCTTATCTCTTCCATCATCCAAACTATTATTTAATCTGTCATTGTTTAAAAAAATTCGTTTTACCGCCGAATACCTCTTTTATTACCTAAAAAAAAATTTCCTTTTTATTTTTTTAGGCCTGGCTTTTGGTTCCATTGCCTTTCTTGAAAGAAATTACCTCATTGTTATTTATCAGCGTCTCCAAACCCGTCAGCAATCTTATGGCGTTGAAGGTCTGTATCATTCTGACAACCTGCCCCCCGGTATTTCCAAATTAATCAGCTTCGGTTTAACCGAAATTAGTGATAATGACAGAATTATTAATTCTCCCCTGGTCCAAAACCTGGACATCAGAAACAACAACCTGGAATACCAGTTCACCATTAATACCAATTACACCTGGCAAAACGGCAAAAAACTTGTTAGTAGTGATATTGTCTATCCTTACTCCGGCATCGAGTTTTCCTACCCCGATCCATCCCATTTAGTTATCAAACTCAATAACAGTTTTTCTCCTATACTTTCCCTTTTAACAGAACCTTTATTCCTTAAAAATTCACTTATCGGTTTAGGCGATTACCGGGTAACTTCTAAAACCCTTCAAGAAGGTTATCTCAAGTATCTTTATCTTCAAAATATCAAAACCGGCGCTAAGTTAGTTTATAAATTTTATCCCAGCGAAAAAGACCTAATTAACGCCTTTAAACTTGGTGAAGTTGATAATATCAGCCTTAGTAGTATCCCCTCGGATTTTAAATCCTGGTCAGGCATCACCATTACCCAGCAAATTGATACTTCCAAATATAGCGCTATCTTCCTTAACACCGAAAAAATCAGCCAAAAGCCCTTAAGACAGGCTCTGGCCTACGCCACTCCCAAAACTAACGAAAAAAACCAGCGGTGCTTAAGTCCGATTTCCCCCAATTCTTGGGCCTATACCCCCAGTATTAAAGAGTACAACTTCAACCCTACCCGGAGTAAAGAATTATTTGACATTAAATCCCTTGGATCTATTAAATTACTGGTGGCCGATCGTAAACTAATTAATCAAGCCGAAATTATCAAGCAATCTTGGGAAAAAGTCTTAGGTATCAAAGTTGATGTCTTATCTTCCACCAACCAGTCAGTCAATTTAACCGATTATGACGCCATTTTGGCTTACGGCTCCATTCCCGTTGATCCCGACCAATTTAGTTTCTGGCACTCAACTCAATCCCGGCAAAATAATATCACTCATTTAAATAATCCCCGGATTGACAAATTATTAGAAGAGGGCAGAAACACTTTTGATACTATTGAAAGAAATAAAATTTATCAGGATTTTCAACGCTACTTACTTGAAGAATCGCCGGCCATTTTCCTCGAATTCCCTGTCACTTATACCATTAATAGGGTAAAATAATTTCTATGAACGAAAAACCGCTCGACTTCTGGGGCAACCTTTTAATTATCACTCTTTTGTTATCCCTCTTATATGCCGGATTTTTAGCCTACCAAAGCATTGACTGGAATGTTTTAAAAAGGCTGGAGCAGGAACCTTTAGTTCTTCCTACCCAATCAGTTCCACGTCCTTCTGATCTAACTCCCACTCCAAAACCTTGAAATTGTCCTCCAAATGCTCTTTTTGGGCTGCTTTCGGAATCGTAATCATTCCCTTACTGATTTCCCAATTTAAAATTACCTGAGCCTCTGACCT
>JAPLYY010000126.1 GCA_026395315.1 Candidatus Shapirobacteria bacterium
CATGATAAATAAACGACATACTATCAGATTACAAAAATTAGATTACAGTCTTCCCAATAAATTCTTCGTCACTATTTGTTGTCACCATCACGGTTGTTATATCGGCCAAGAACCACAACTAAAACTCATTATTAACCACGAGTTAAAGAAACTAGATTCGTATTTCTCAAACATTAATATTCCGGAATACGTCATTATGCCAAACCATTTACATTTAATTGTCGAAGTAATACACCAACAGAAAGACGTAACTTTAGGCACAATAATCAGAGTATTAAAATCAAAAATTGTAAATTCGTGGCTAAAAATAATTAAAGCTGATAACTTGAATTCACTTGCCTCTATCTGGCAAAGAAATTATTTCGAACATAGAATTCGGAATGAAATAGAATATCAAAAATACATTAAATATATTAAGCTAAATCCCTTAAATTGGGAAAAAGATCGCTATAACCCTACCAACTTTCATTCAATTTCCTAATGTAGGGGCGCTGCTTGCCTGCGCCCCATTTGGCAACAAATGTTTTAAAATTATTTAAATTTTTTTTACATCCACTAATTTTCTTTTTTTCCCTTCATATCGATACAATTTCCCGCCCTCTTCTTTAATATGGTCAATAAACAACACCCCGTCTAGATGCTCGGCTTCGTGCTGGAACACAATTGCCTCAAAACCCTCCATAATTTTTTTCTTTTTTACCAAATTATCGTTTTTAATCTCTTCCCATTCCACTTCAACTTTCAACCATCGTTTCACCGTTCCGAATAAATCCGGAAACGACAAACAGCCTTCCAAAAAATTCTCCTGCTTGCCGTCATCAAACACTATCATCGGGTAAACTTTTTTGCCATCTGTCCTGGTAACTTTTGGATTTATAAAAATCTCCACCGCATTTTCTTTTCCTACTTTTAAACCAAAAAAACGTCTTTTATAACCAATTTGGGTTGCCGCTAATCCCGCTGCCGTATTTTCAGTCGCAATTAATATTTTAGTTAACTCCTCAATCTCTGCCGATATAGTCTGATCAACTTTTTCCACCATCAGGATCTTTTCCCTCAATATCGGACTCGGATAAGTTAATATTTGTTTCATTTTAATTGTCATATTTTACCATTATTTAGATATAATCTAATCATGCATCAAATTGTCTTTTTTGGTTCATCAACCTATTCTTTGATTGTTCTCCAAAAACTACTTAATTTATCCGATTTTTCCCTGTCTGCTGTTGTCACCAAAATCGATAAACCGTTTGGCCGGGACCTTACTATCGCCTCTAATCCCGTCGCCAAATTTGCCAAAGATCATAATCTAAATTTACTCCAAATTGAAGATTTTGATGAAAATTGTAAATTGAAAATTAAAAATTTCCCAGCAGATCTTGGTCTTTGTGTCGCTTTCGGTCCGCCTTTTTTTGACGCCGCAATGATTAACCTTTTTCCCCATAAAATAGTCAATATTCACCCCTCGCCCCTACCCAAATACCGTGGCGCTACTCCCGGTCCTTGGCAGATTATCAATGGTGAAACCACCTCCGCCGTTACTTTTTTTCAAATTGATCTTCTCCCTGACCACGGCCCCATCATCACCAAAATTCCCTTCGATATTTCTCCCATCGACACTGCCGATTCTTTCTATCAAAAAGCTTTTACTCTAGCCGCCGACAATCTTGGTTCTATTCTTAATTCATACATCATAAATCATAAATCTCTTTTGCCTCAAGATCATTCTAAAAAATCATATTTTCCCAAACTTTCCAAAGACTCCGCCAAAATTGATTGGGGTTGGGATACCGCTAAAATCGAGCGGTTCGTTCGGGCTCTTATCCCCTGGCCGGTTGCCTGGACTGAAGTTAAAAACTCCTCTAGTCAAACTTTTAAAATGAAAATCTTCTCTTTTAATCCTGAGCTCGCCGAAGGACCTGTCGAGGTGCAAATCGAAGGCAAAAACAAAACTAGTTGGCCGGAGATTTCAAAGTATTATCAGATCGTTCGCTGATCTCTTTTCTCATTCTCTTGATGCATTTAGTACAAAAGTTACCGCTGATTTTATCGTCATCATTCAATTTAATCGTCACTTTTTGCACGTTAGCCATAAACGTTCTGGCCGTTCGGTTTTGGGCGTGAGATCGGTTCCGTCCCACCATTGTTTTTTTAGCACACAAATCACAAGTTCTGCGCATGGGTTATACTATACCATTAGTTTCGATTTTTGGAAATATGTTAAACCCGGCCGTCCTAATTAGTCTGCTAATCTGTATCACCATCCACGAGTTTTTTCATGCCTTTGTCGCCGATCGCCTCGGCGACCCTACCGCCCGATCCATGGGTCGACTTTCTCTTAATCCCTTACGTCACCTTGACCCTCTTGGCACTATTATGATGCTCTTCGTTGGTATCGGTTGGGGTAAACC
>JAPLYY010000011.1 GCA_026395315.1 Candidatus Shapirobacteria bacterium
CGTTGAAGGGGTGCCGTCTTCTCGCCCAATGCCCTGCGAGCAACAATTACCTTCGAGGTAATCCCCTTGCGCCGGCAGATCAGCTAAAAGGACGGCAGTCGAGTTGTTTGCGGAGGGCTTAACCACAGCCCGGTAGCTAGTTTAAAACCCGCTAATTTAGACGTCTGTGCCAAAAGCGGCACTGCCCAAGTGGCCGTCAATGGCACTTATACCACCGATAATGCCATTGCCTCGTATATTGGATTTTCTCCCTGTCTTAACCCTAAATTTACGATGCTGGTTACTATCAATAATCCCAAAACTTCTTCTTGGGGAAGCTCAACCGCTGCTCCGATTTGGTTTGACATCGCTTCAGAGCTTTCACCTTTGCTATAATTTGAGAATATCCTATGTTTCACTGTCTGAATCGATATTATTTTCAAAAACTAAAAAATTACCTTTGGCACCTTCCCCGTAGTATTTTTTTTAATCTCCTCTACAGTTTCCCCCAACGGAAGCTGGTTCTGATCGGCGTCACTGGCACCGATGGTAAAACCACTACTACCACTCTGATTCACCACACCCTAATAGCTGCCGGCATCAAATCTGATTTTATCACCACTATCAACAGTCCCGGGCTTCACACCACTAGTCCCGACGCCCAACACTTAATCCCTATCTTTGCCAAAATGGTCAAAGAGGGAACCACTCACGCTGTTATCGAAACCACCGCCCACGGTCTGGACCAATTCCGTTATTGGGGTTGCTGCTTCCAAGTCGGGGTTATCACCAACATCACCCATGAGCATTTTGATGATTTTGTCGATATGCATCGCTACACCCATGCCAAAAGCCTTCTTTTTAAAAACTCCGAAGTTTCGGTCTTAAATAAAGATGACCCTTCATTTCCGGCCCTTAAATCGGTTGCTAAAAAGAAAATTGTTTCTTTTGGTATAGCCAATAAATCCGATTATCAGGCAAATAATATTAAGATAACCGGTTCAAGACTTTCCTTTTCCGTTAACGACTTCTTCATCACCACCAACAGCAATTATTATTATCAGATCTACAATATTCTGGCCGCTCTGGCGGCTACCAATTCCTTGGGTATTGATCCTAAATATCTCATTGAGCTGGTGTTACATTTTCCTGAAGTCAAAGGCCGCCGCGAAAACATTATCAACGATTTAAATATCGATACCATCATCGATTTTGCTCACACCCCTCAAGCTCTCCAATCCACCCTTGAATCTCTCCGTTTGACAACTAAAGGTAAAATCATTGTCATTTTTGGAGCTACTGGCGGCCGTGATCCAACCAAACGCCCGCTTATGGGCGAAGTTGTCTCTCATTTGGCCGATATTGCCATTATTACCGCCGATGATACCCGCAGCGAATCAGTTGATAACATTAATGAACAAATAATTGCCGGCATTGATCAAACCGCCATTTCTCAAAAAAAATTCCGGTATTACAATATCCCCAATCGTCAGGATGCTTTTAATCTGGCCATCAGAATTGCCAATCCCAAAGATACGGTTATCGCCTGCGGTAAAGGTCATGAAACCACCATTCTTCATGGTTCAACCGAATATCCCTGGTCTGAAGCCGAAGCCTTTAGAACCGCTTTTCGCACTAAAAACCAAAATGTTTAACATCAACAACAGTCTTACTATTGAACAAAATTATAGCTTAGGTTTACTGCCTCAGCGAAATCACCCCGACACTTTTTATCAGGAATCCAGCTGTCGTGCCAACCTGTCAAACTTTTCTCTTTCCTCTGAGAATCGCCGAATTTTACGTAAAACTGAAAATTTTACCTTCCAAAAAGTTCCCATTTACTACCGTCTTGAAATCCAAAAACAAATTTTTAGTTGGCTCAAAGGCTTAGATTGGAATTTTCCAATAAGTTCCGTAAAAACAATTTTTACCAAACATATTTTTAATTATTTATATATTTGGAAACTCAATGAACAGGTAGTTGCCTATTCTATTTGCTATTTTTCCGATTCCATTTCTCATATCGCCTATGTTTTTTATAATCCTGAATATTTTCACTCTGATCTTCCGATTCGCCTTGTCCTCCAAACCATTATTGATAGCCATCAACTTGGTCTAAAATATTGTTATCTTGGCCGTTTTTCTGACTACAAACGTAACATGCCCGGTTTTGAAAATTTTACCAATAATCAATGGCTATAAAATATCATATTTTAGGCATCGCCGGTGTCATTTACCCCTTCCTCAAGCTAATTTATATATTGTTGGTACCAGTGTTCACAAGTTTGCAGTCTGCCAACAGGAATACGACTATATCATAAAAAATAATCTACCTTATATTTCTTCAACCGAATTCTTAGCTCAAAATATTATCAAACCCGAATCAATATTAATCGCTGGTTCCTACGGTAAAACTACAATATCCGCCTTTCTCAGTTGGTTATTCGTTAAATTAGATTTGAATCCTTCTTACTTTTTTGGTGGAAATTTAATTGAAGATTTCCCTTCACTTTCCACAGGAAATGGCCAATTTTCCATAGTTGAAGCCGATGAATCAATTAACGGCCTCGACACCCAAGCCAAATTTCTTTATTACCCCGTCAAATATTTAATTATAACTTCCACCAATTGGGAACATAAAGACTCCTACAAAACCGCCGAAGACAATTTTAATGCCTATAAACAACTTGTCGAAAAATTACCTCAAGATGGGATATTAGTTTACAACCCCAATGATCCGGAAATTCAAAAACTTTTACCATTTTCTAAAGCTAAAAATATTCCCTACCAGTCCTTTGATTTTGAAACTAAGTTAATTGGCAAATTTAATCGCGAAAATATTAATGCTGCGCTAACCTTATGCTCTGCCCTCGGTTTTGACAAAGCCATTTCTTTAGTTCCTGATTTTAAAGGTATTTCCCGCCGTCTAGAAATAATTCACCATAACCCTTTAGTTATCGACGATTTTGCCCAGAGTCCGGACAGAATCAAATCAACTCTAAATACTGTCTCCGAAACCTATCCCAACCGCCCAATCAAAGTTTTCTTTGAACCCCATGCCTCATTTTTGTCCTATAAATCAAGTCTTAATGGCATGTCACCTGCTTTTAAATCTGCCACCGAAGTCATCATTTCCAAAATTAAATTTAATCCATCTATCTCCAATAACGACCGAACCACCTTTGCCGATTATAAAGCCGAAATCGGGGATAAGGTTAAATATCTGCCCTTACTTGATAATATTAAACAATATCTCCAACAGTCTTTGAAACCCGATGATATTTTAATTCATTTTAGCTCCGGTGGTCTTGATGGTCTTAATACTCTTAACCAAATAGTCTATACTTTTAACTAATCTATGATTCACCTTTACCTAGGTCTGCTCCTTTTTTCTTTCCTCACCACCAGCGTTTTAGTCGTTCCCTTCATAAATTTACTTTATAAACTAAAATTCCAACGGCAAAAACAAATTACTCGTGATTTTCAAAATAATCTAACACCAATTTTTGACAAATACCACGCCCAAAAATCAGGTACCCCCGTCGGCGGCGGGTTATTAATTCTCCTTTCAGTTTGTATCATGTTTATTATTCTGTTTCCTATACTTAAATTATCCGACATTTTTATTTCATCCAATTATCAAATCGGTAAAGAACTGGCCGTTATTTTCTTCACTTTCTTAACTTTCGGTGGTCTTGGATTGTACGATGATATCCTTAAATTTTTTAAATTTGAAAAAACCGGTTTTTTTGGCCTCCGCATGAAGCACAAATTATTGCTCCAGTTTACTTTAGCTCTGCTCATTTCACTTTATGTCTATTTTTCTTTGGGCATCAAATTTATTTATATTCCTTTTTTGGGACCGATTACTCTGGGCTTATTAATTATTCCTCTTAATAGCCTTATTATTCTGGCTTTTGCCAACTTTTTCAACATTACCGACGGCCTGGATGGCCTGTCCTGCGGTACACTCTTAATCGCCCTATTTGCTTTCTGGATTTTATCCGCCAACCAGCTTGATACTCCGATTTCCCTGTTCTTGGCCTTATGGATCGGTGCTTTGATTGCTTTTCTTTACTTTAATGTCTTTCCCGCCAGAATTATATTGGGAGATGTCGGGTCAATGTCGTTTGGCGCCACCATCGCCGTTGTCGCCATCCTCCTGGGTAAAATCATTCCTTTGTTCATTGTCGGTTTTATCTTTATCGCCGAAGGTATGAGCAGTGCTATTCAAATATTTAGTAAAATTTATTTTAAAAAGAAAGTATTTCCGGCTGCACCGTTACACTTAACCCTGCAAAAACTTGGCTGGGAAGAGCCTAAAATTGTTTTCCGGGCTTGGTTAGCCGCCATCGTATTAACAATTTTTGGCCTATGGCTCGGATTAAATTAGCAGAACTTCGTCAGGAAATTACCAGATACATTGGTGTTCCCTATTTTTCCAATATCCATCACCTGGCTGCCGACAATGTTTTGGT
The DNA here is from genome assembly GCA_026395315.1 of Candidatus Shapirobacteria bacterium. GTDB lineage: Bacteria > Patescibacteriota > Microgenomatia > UBA12405 > UBA12405 > JAPLYY01. Next base: position 4,458 of record JAPLYY010000011.1, read on the forward strand.
TGGCAAAGGCACCGCCAAAGAAATTGCCTTAATAACAGTTGAGTTGGCTAATTTAGAAAATATCAAGCTACTCGAGTTATCGCCCCAACAAATTTACGACTTTCAAAAAAAACATGGTTTAGGCATCGACTGCTCCGGTCTCGCTTGCCAATTATTAAACTTTTATCAAGATGCTCATCTCGATGTCCGCAAAACTTCAGCCGACATGTTAACTTCCCCGCCCTTGTCTAAACCAATATCCGATATCCAAACGGGGGATTTAATTCGTCAGAAAAACGGCTACCATGTTTTATTTGTCATTGAAAAAATTGGTGACAAAATAATTTACGTCGATTCTAGCCACTCAGGCAGGGGAGTACATTATGGCGAAATCAATTTACCCGAAGATCAGAATAAAATATCACAAGGGGTTTTTAGACTAATATAGTTTTATAATTTTGTCGCTATTATTTTAGTTATCTTTTGTGCCACCAAATACTCCGGTAGCATCTTTACTCTTTGTCTATAAAATTCGTCTGTCATTAATTGTTTGTAATCAGAAATCTTTTCCGTAAACTCAATTCCCTGCAAATGATCGTATTCATGCTGAATGACTCTGGCCAAAATTCCGTCACAAACTAACCTAAACTTTTTCCCGTCCTGATCAAAAGCTTCTATGGTAATCTCTCTAGGTCTTTTTACTGGCCCAAAAAGAGTTCCATGCAATACGCTGCCACATCCCTCATAAATAACACTCTCCTCCTTAGAAACATCCACAATTACCGGATTTATATAAACCCTAAGTTCATCCGCCTGGTCCGCCGGTCTGTTTTCAGTTTCTCTTGGCTCTGTCACGAATATCTTCCAATTTTCTCCAATTTGTTGCGCCGCCATTCCAATAAGTCCCTCTTTATGCATAGTATCCACCAAATCAGTTACTACTTGCCTAACTATCGGCGAATTAAAATCATCAACTATCTTATTTTCGGCTTTTAGTCTTGGATCACCGATCTGAATTGTTTCTCGTACAGCCATTATTTTTCTTCTACCAACTCTTGATATTTTAGTGGTTCTAAAGACAATATCTCCACTTCAGTGCCGCATTCCTGGCATTCGAGAATATCGCCGAACTGCATATTCTCCGGTTTGATAATCTCCGCACCGCAATCAGGACAAATTACTTTATTTGTATCTTCCATAGTAAAATAAAATCAGTAATATCCTATTATATGACACCTTTAGAAAATATTGACGGTATCTATTTCAAACGTGAGGACTTTAATCCCTCCGGATCGGTCAAAGACCGCTGGTTAAGCCTTAAAATCGCACCGAACCAATCTTATGTCATTTCATCCTCGGGCAATGCCGCCATTTCCGCCCAACACTTTAGTCCGAATGTCACCGTTTTTGTTTCGCCAAAAACCAATCCCCATAAATTAAAACTAATAAAAAATTATCATCTCAC
>JAPLYY010000078.1 GCA_026395315.1 Candidatus Shapirobacteria bacterium
TCCACCATTCGTACCGATCCATAATGTTTCATCTCCTGCAATTGAAATGTCAAGTATTGGAAAATCCAGAGTATATGTCTTCTCTTCAATGCCATTTTTATAATAATAAAGCTCCTTCCCTGAAGATACCCAGGTGTTACCTTTATAGTCAGGTTCAATGCAATCTATGTGTTTACCTTCCAGCATCCTGCTTGTAATATCAAAACAAACAGCTGGAGAATAGTTTTTAAGAGTATCTTCTTTCCTGGTCAAGGGATCATCTTTTGTTACAGGAGAATCATCCTTTTTACAAGAACTGATTTGAAGAAGTAGCAAGATGAAAAACAATGAGACTTTCAAAGATTTAACAAGATTTTTTGTTGGGGACATTTATTATTTGGTTTTTCTGGTTAATACCAAAGTTAAGTAATTTGGGATATATTTGTCTACTAAAAATCGGAATCCAAATACTGAATCATTAATTCCCTTTATTCCGCAAATGAAATCTTTAGGATTTTTACTAAATTGTCTTTGGAGTTAGCGGGCGTAAATTTTAAATGTTACCGGGTCTTTCGAGTTTGTCAATAATTGTCTAGATTGAAAAGTCCTGATTGATGGCAGAAGTTATCTTGTCATGATAAAATAGTCTAGGATGCAAAGTCCCGATAGATGGGTATAAATTGTCAAGTTAGAATTTATTTGTCTAGGTTCGAAATTTTGGTTTATGCCCGCTAACGGCACGGCAATTGAGGGAGTTTGCGTTACAGGCGAAGCCACCCGGTTGATTGTCCCGGTAGTGAAGCAGGGAAGAGTCCCGGTGGGCCGCCAGGTATGGCGCAATATTTGCCATCACGGTGCGCGCGGGCTTTATAATGATCGCGGTACAAGGAGATAGTTTATAGATGATTAGAATGTTTAATTGTTTGGTATCCTGTTAAGGTAACTCTGCAAATATTGTGACAAGCAAATTACCCCAATTGACCGTGTCAGCATTTGTGCAATTTTAAGATTTTATATTAAGTCTAAGCCTTCAGATAAGGGTATTGTCTTCAATGTGGTCATTTTGAGATATTCCTCTAAGATTTATTACCAGTGTCTTGTTTATTTCTAATACTGTCCTGACAGAAAGAGTATAGCCAAATTCATTTCTAACTTTTTAGGTACTAGAATTTTCATTTTTGTATTAGAGTAAGTCATTCCCGGCTAAAGGATTGATTGTGTTGTGGGATGTACTTTTTTTATCCAATGGATTAAACTTATTGCAGCTAAGACACTCGATATTATTAGCATTTCAATTGAGCCAAGATAGGTATTAAAAATATAGGGTTCATTCATCCCAATTTGCACAGTTGAGTACATTATCACTATCCATCCAATATGAAGTGCCCATGAATACCCGATATGTCCCTTTACAAGTATCAGATTATTTCTTACAAATCCTATCAGAAACAATGTTATCAATGTTGGAATTTGGATAATTCCTTTGTCAGCAAATATCCATCTGAAAAATACGTAATGCATAAATGAAAAAAAAATAGCTAATCCAACAGATGCTACAATTGGTTTAATTTTCCTCTTATTAACTAATAAATAAAGAGTAAGTGCTCCTAAAACAATCTCCTCATTTAGGATATAAAAAATATCATGATAATAATCTCTCCAATTTAAAAATTGAATCGTTAAGTTTTGTTTATCAGCAATATATGCCATTACTAATAGTGAGCAAATGGTAGCTATCGCTGCAAAGAATAAGGACTTGATAACAATTATACAATTCAGTTTTAGTCCGATTATTTTTAGAAAATCTTTCCCCCAATTCAAGAAACTGAATAATATTATTAGGACCGTTCCAATAGATGAATTCCACCATCCTGCAAAGAAGTAATAGGAGAAGCATACATATGATAATAATATGAGGCTTATCCAGAGTTTCTGAAGAAATGATTTTTGTATTTTACTTTTCATTCTTGGTGGTCACTGTTTTTTATATTGCCCAAAACTCGTTTTCAGAATTTGTTTATATTATAAAGTTATCATATTATTATGAATCTTGGGGGTCAATAGAAAACCTTGCTCTCTTAGAAGCATTCGTACCGATTTCAAATATTAGGTATTAGTCTAGGTTTAAAGAGATTGTCTCGAACGTTGTCCCCGGCATGAATGCTAATGGCTCGGCACGTTTGGTTAGTTGCCGTCTGTGTCCGGGTTGGTGAGTTTTTTGCCAGTCCTGGTAGACGGACGGGCGGTTTCTCGTCCAGATGTAAATGTCAAGGTGGCGAAGTCCCGTTTGATGGGCAGAAGTTTTCATATCAAGGTATAATTGTCTAAGTGGCATTGCAAAAACCCCAGCAAGCGGGGCAGGCCATGACAGCT
>JAPLYY010000091.1 GCA_026395315.1 Candidatus Shapirobacteria bacterium
CCCCCTGTCCTGCGGACATCCCCCTTGAGGAAGGAAGACTATAAAATAAATTAGTTTATGAAATATACCGGTTCGGTAGAAGGTAGAACAAGAAATGGGAACTGGAGATATTTGGAAGAATTAAGAACTTTGGCGAGAAAAAATAGAAATAACTTAACTAAATCAGAATCAAGATTGTGGTATGAGTATTTATCAAAAAGACCACAAGGGTGTAAATTTCTTAAACAAAAGCCAATCGGAAGGTTTATTGCTGATTTTTATTGCTCGAAAATATTATTGGTAATCGAGGTTGATGGTGGGAGTCATAATAACAAAACGAATTATGATGAGGCTAGAGATTTAGAAATGACTAGAAGAGGAATTAAAACTGTTAGATTTTCTGATCAACAAGTACTCGATAATTTAAACGATGTGGGTAGTGAAATTAATAAAGTTTTGAAAGCCTCCCTTTGTCAAGGGAGGTGTCCCGCAGTGGCGGGACGGTAGGTTTAGATTGGGAATGGGGAGTGCCTGTAGGGCGAGGGGTTTAAAGAGGGGAAAATTTTGGGGCCGAAATTAGATTAGCATACGATTTTTAGAAAAGAAAGCAATTGAATTGATCGACGGGGGGGGTCAAAATAGAGACCATGAGGTATATCTTCATAATCGGTGGAGTGATCAGCGGGTTGGGTAAGGGAATCACAGCAGCATCGACGGGTTTATTGTTAAAATCATGCGGTTTTAAAGTGAATATGGTCAAGATTGATCCGTATCTGAATGTGGATGCGGGGACGATGCGGCCGGCAGAACACGGGGAAACCTTTGTGACTGAGGACGGTGGGGAAATAGATCAGGATCTGGGAAACTATGAGAGATTTCTAAACCAAAACTTTAACAAAGACAATAATATTACCTCGGGAAAAATCTATTCCAAAATAATTGCCGATGAGAGAGCGTTTAAATATGAAGGGCGGGATGTAGAAATGATCCCGGATGTACCGAATGAGGTGAAAAGACGATTTTATGAGATGGAGGACGGGTATGATTTTGTGGTAGTAGAAGTAGGGGGGACGACCGGTGACATTGAAAATTTACCGTTTTTGTATGCGGCTAGGGAAATGGGGAGAGAAAGAAGGGCGATGTATGTGATGGTGTCGTATGTGCCGGAATTAAAAAATGTGGGAGAATTGAAAACCAAGCCGACGCAACATGCAATTTCGGAATTAAGGTCAACCGGAGTGATTCCGGATATTTTGATTACCAGAAGTGAAAACGGTTTGGATAAACCCCGACGGGAAACATTGGCCAAGAGATGTTTTCTGGATGATGATGCGATTTTTGATGATCCGGATTGTAAGTCGGTGTATGAGGTGCCATTGTTACTGAAAAAGCAGGGTTATCTGAAAAAGATATTCAAACATTTTAAAATCAAAAGCCGAAAAAGCGATTTAAACGGGTGGAAGAAATTATTTAATAAGAGGAAAGGTAAGGCAATTAAAATTGCCCTAGTGGGTAAATATGTCAGACACGGGAAAGGGAACCATAAAGATGTGTATGTGTCAGTTTTGGAAGCATTGAAACACGCGGCCATAGCCAATAAGGTAAACATTGAGGTGGAGGCAATCGATTCAAATGATTATAAAGTTGAGGATCTGAAAAAATATCAGGGAATTGTGGCACCGCAGGGTTGGGGGAGCCGGGGAGTGGAGGGAATTATTAAGGCGGTAAAGTATGCCCGAGAAAATAAAATACCATATTTAGGGCTGTGTTTTGGGATGCAGATGGCGGTGGTGGAATATGCCAGAAATGTTTTGGGTTTAGAAGGAGCCAATTCGGAGGAGGTTGATCCAAAAACAAAATATCCGGTGATTCACGTGATGCCGGATCAAAAAAAATATTTAGAGGCGCATCAATACGGCGGGACGATCAGATTAGGGGCGTGGCCGTGTAAAATCAAAAAGAATAGTTTGTTGAATAAAATATATGGTGAGGACTTGGTCCAAGAACGGCACAGGCATCGGTATGAAGTAAATAATGAATATAGAGAAGCGTTGGAAAAAGCAGGGATGGTAATTTCCGGGACCTCACCGGATGGAAAGTTAGTTGAGGCAATTGAGTTGAAAGACCACCCATTTTTTGTGGGAACACAGTTTCATCCGGAATACAAATCTCGGCCATTAAGTCCGCATCCGATTTTTGTAGAGTTTGTGAGAGCGTGCATAAAAAAGTAGAGACGTGATTAATCACGTCTCTACAAAAAATTCAAAAAATTTGTTTTTATTTTAATTCAACTGTAGCACCAGCGGCTTCAAGTTTGGTTTTAGCTTCAGCGGCAGCATCTTTTTTCATAGTACCCAAATTGGCCGGAGGAGCATCGACCATGTCCTTGGCTTCTTTCAGACCAAGTTCGGGTTTGAATTCACGGACGGCTTTGATAACGGCGATTTTGTTGGCACCGGCATTGGTGATGACCACATCAAATTCGCTTTTCTCTTCAACCGGAGCAGGTGCTCCAGGAGTAGCAGTTCCAGCGGCTGCGACTGGGGCCCCGGCAGCGGCCGGGTTAACATCGAATTTTTCTTCTAAAGCTTTGACCAGGTCAGACAGCTCAAGAACCGATAATTCGGAAACATCGGTAAGGATTTTTTCTAATTTTTTATCCATATTATTTTATTAAATTTATAAATAATTAATTTGTTTTTTAAACCTCTCTGCACTTTGTGCTTCTCCCCTTCAAAAGGGGAGAATTATTCCCCTCCTTTTTGAAGGGAGGGCGGGGTGGGTTTATTTTTGTTTATCAGCCACAGCTTTTAAGGTCATGACCAATTGAGTTTGATTGTAGCGCATGGCGTAAACCAAACGTTGGAGAGGATTTTTAAGGCCACCGATAAACTGGGCGATAAGAGAGGATTTGGAGGGTAGAGATAAAAATTTTTTAAGTTCGTCTAAGGATAATAGTTTGCCATTGAATAGGCCGTATTTAAAAGATGTTTTTTCTTTGTCTTTATTGACAGTATCGATTTCTTTTAAGGGAGCGATTTCATCCTCATTGCTGTAAACAACAGCGGTCGGGCCGGCAAGAACAGAAGGTAAACTAATACCGAGTTTGAGAAAAGCCCGGCTGATCAAAGAATTTTTGACGACAGACATTTCACCGCCGGTGGCTTTAACTTTGGCACGGAGAGCACTGATTTGGGCGGCAGTTAGACCCTGATATTGAAGCAAAGCAGCCGATTTGGCTGACTTGAGTTTGGTAGCGACGAGATCGACTTGGTCGATTTTAGATTGATTTGGCATAATTTAAAATAAAAAAGCCCCGAAATTTCGGGACGTAATGCCTCGGCGGGATTTATTTTTATACCTGCTGTCTTCGGTAGGACAAGGGTGATTATAGCATATAGTAGAATAGAAGGGTGAAGAAATTGTGGCTATTGGTTTTAGTTGGGTTGGTTTTGGGCGGGTGCGGGATGGTTAGCCCGAAAGGAGAAACTAAAAAAGATATTAATTTGAATTTGGCAAAATATGATTTTGATAGCCTAAAGACAAGACAGGGAATCGGCAGTGAAATTGTGGTTGGTGGACCAATTAAAGCAGTAGAGGACCGACGAAAAGCAGCTAATAAAGTTTATGAATCTAATTTTCAAACCCGGGAAATATATTTTACCAGCAACGGTAAAAAGATTTCAGGGATGATGAATTTTTATCCGGAAAAATCGAGTTTAAGTCCGGTAATAATCATGATCCGTGGATATGCGGAAAAAGCAGGCTATTATCCCGGATCGGGGAGTTGGGCGGTGGCGGATAAGCTAGCAGAGGCAGGTTACGCCACAATTAGTGTGGATTTTTTAGGGTTTGCTGATTCGGATCCGGAGTCAACTGATGTGCTGGAAGCCAGATTTGAAAAAGTTGAGTCGGTATTGGATTTGATCGAATCGATTAAACTTTTGCCGTGGGTGGATAAAAACCGGATCGGGATTTGGGCACACAGTAACGGCGGACAGATTACTTTATCGGTATTGGAGGTGACCGGAGGAAAATATCTGACGGTGTTGTGGGCGCCGATGACGCAGAAATTTCCTGATAGCGTGCTGTCAACCATTGATGAAGGCAGTCCGGTAAAACAGGTAATGGCCGATTTTGAGAAACATTACGATGCCCGGCGCTACGCTTTTGAAAATTATTACCCATGGATTAAGGCTTCCATGCTGATCCAGCAGGGAACGGCCGATGACCAGGTGAAGGTAGATTGGCAACAATCGGTAGTAACAGGATTAAAAAGTTTAGGAAAAGAAATTGAGCTGGTAATTTACCAGGGAGATGATCATAATCTAAAGAAAAATTGGGAAAAGGCAGTAGAAAAAGACTTAGAGTATTATAAAAGACTGTAATGGAGTATAATTGGTGCCATGAAAATATATTTTGTAGCTTCCCCGAGGCTAGTTATTAAAGAGCCTGAACTATACAGAGGGATTCACCGCTATTTGGCTAAAAATAATGTGATGTTGAGTGATAAATTGATAAAATGGACGGATAAAAAATCAATCGAGGATGTGTATAACGAAAGTGCTGAGAAATTGACCAGTGGTTATAAATGGGCGATTGAGGCGGTAAAAAAAGCTGACGTGATAATGATG
>JAPLYY010000014.1 GCA_026395315.1 Candidatus Shapirobacteria bacterium
CGATTTTTCCCGATTGATAGGCTAAAGTTAATTCTCCCTTGCCGCCCATGATTGACAATCCGGCGAAACCTTCTTGAGTTTCTTTGGCGAGATCAGTGGTTTGGACAGAGGTGATGTAATAACAACCAACGGCCATTTCCTGAGAAGGGATGGAGATCGGATTGCCATCTGAAGGTTTGAGTAAATTATGAGAAGGCAACATTAGCCGTTGAGCCTCTTTTTGGGAAGCATCTGATAAAGGTAAATGAACACCCATTTGATCGCCGTCAAAGTCGGCATTAAAACCGGCGCAAACACAGGGATGTAAACGAATAGCCAAACCATCGGTTAAAATTGGTTTAAAGGCTTGAATAGAAAGCTTATGAAGAGTCGGAGCGCGATTAAGAAGGACGAAAGATTTTTTGGTAACGCGTTCAAGAATGTCATAAACTTCATTGACCCGATGGTCAATTAAGTTTTTAGCACTTTTAATGTTAGCCGCTAAACCGGTAGAAATCAGCTCCCTTAAGACAAACGGACGATACATTTCCAGGGCAATTTCTTTGGGTAAACCGACTTGATTTAGTTTCAGTTCGGGACCAACGACGATAACCGAGCGGCCGGAATAGTCGACACGTTTACCTAAAAGATTACGGCGGAAACGACCCTTTTTACCACGGAGCAAATCGGATAGAGCCCGGGGAGTTCTTTTACTGCTTTTACGCTTATTTTTGGCACTTTTTTGAGCATCAATTAAAGTATCAACTGACTCCTGGAGCATCCGTTTTTCGTTACGTAAAATAATTTCCGGAGCGCCTAATTTGAGCAATTTTTTAAGACGATTATTGCGGTTGATTAAACGGCGATATAAATCATTCAAATCGGAAGTGGCAAAACGACCGCCGGTAAGTTGAACCATGGGACGGAGATCGGGCGGAATGACAGGGATATTGGTCAAGACCATCCAGGACGGATCGATAGCATTTTCATTCATACCATTAAGAATTCGGATTTTGTACATGATCTTTTTCTTTTTCAAACGGGAGTTGGTTTTGTCGAGTTCTTTTTTAAGGTTTTTAATGGTATCGGGCAAATCGATCTTTTGGAGAATTTCCATCAAACTTTCAGCACCCATGCGGGCTTCATAAAAGATGTTGGCTTTAAATTGTTCCAGATAAAAACTTTCTTCATCATTAAGAACCGATAAAATTTCGATGGACCGAACTTTATCTTCGAGAAAATTCATCAAGCTTTCTATCCGATTTTTTTCGGAAGTAGCCTTGTTTTCAATTTTCTGGATTTCCTGTTTGAGTTTGACATCGCGTTCGGCGGTAGCAATCAACAGCTGGTCTTTGTTTTTAATTTTCTTGGACAGAACAGTTTTTTCATCGGCGGTGTCTTTTTGACGAATGGTGACCAGTTTTTTGGTGTCAACTTCGATCTGCTCAATTCTTTTTTTGGAATTGAGGGCCAAATTGTCTAAAGCTTCTTTTCTTTTGTCATTATCGACGGAAATTATGAGATATTTGGAAAAGTAAACGACAGATTCGAGTTCTTTTTGAGGAACGTCAAGAATAATGCTTAAAGGTGAAGGGGTGTTGCGCAGATACCACAAATGGGTAACCGGAGCGGCCAGAGCAATATGACCCATACGCTCGCGGCGAACTTTGGAAGTGGTAACCTCGACACCGCATTTATCACAAATAATACCCTTGAACCGGATCTTTTTATATTTACCACAGTAACATTCATAGTCATGAGACGGTCCAAAGATTTTTTCGCAAAAAAGACCATCTTTTTCCGGGCGCCAAGAACGATAGTTAATGGTTTCCGGTTTTAAAACTTCACCATGGGACCAGCTGAGAATTTCATCAGGTGAGGCTAACTTAATTTTTAGACCGGTAAAATCGGTAATTGATTTAAATTTAAACATATTAGTTTTCCTCCTCGACAACAGTCTTAATAACAGGGGTATCGATAATTAAATCGCCTTCTTCCCCGTGACCACCAACCGGTGAGATATCAATGGCTAACCCGGCTAACTCTTTGGTTAAAACTTTAAATGACTCGGGAACAGCCGGCTCGGGAATTGGCTGACCCTTAATAATAGCTTGAAAAGCGTGGGTCCGACCTTCAATGTCATCGGATTTAATGGTCAACATTTCCTGGAGAGTGTGGGCAGCCCGATGGGCTTCAAGGGCCCAAACTTCCATTTCTCCCAAACGTTGTCCACCCATGCGGGCTTTACCTTGAACTTTACCGGTAGGGTCTAAACCGGCTTCAATTAATTCATGGGCGATAGTTTCTTCAGAATATTTTTCAAAAACCGGGACGGCATATTTTTTATTAAGTTTAAAACCAGCCATAGCCAAGGTGACTTCAAGAATTTGGCCTAAGTTCATCCGGGCAATAACCGATAGAGGCGACATAACTAAATCAACCGGAGTACCGTCGGCAAGACGGGGCATATCATATTCGGGCATGATACGGCAAATAACACCTTTGTTCCCGTGACGGCCGGCGATTTTGTCGCCTTCCTGGATACGGCGGATTTGGGCCACGTAGACTTTGACGACTTTATTCACACCGGGATCAAGCTCATCACCAGCTTCTTTGTCTAAAATATCAACTTTAATAACGACACCACCTTCACCGTTGGCAACACGTAAAGATGTGTCTTTAACCTCACGGGCTTTTTCGCCAAAATGGCACGGAGCAGCCTTTCCTCGGCGGTTAGTTCTTTTTCACCACGGGGTTCAACTTTACCGACCAGAATATCATTGGGACCAACGTTGGCACCGATCATAACGATACCGTCTTCGGTAAGTTTAGCCAGTTCAGCTTCAGAGACGTTGGGAATATCTTTGGTCAATTCTTCGGTGCCGAGTTTGGTTTCAACAACCTGAGCCGTATTTTCGTAAATTTGGATATTGGTTAACACATCCTCTTTGACCAACCGATCAGAAATGAGAAAAGAATCTTCGTAAGATAAACCATCAATAGAGGCGTAGGCGACCAGTAAATTACGACCGATAGACAATTCACCGCCATCAGTAGAAGGACCATCGGCCAGAATATCGCCCCGTTTAACGGTGTCACCAACATTGACCACCACTTTTTGGTTGTAACAAGTACCGTAGGGTGAAGTCCGTTCGAATTTGGTAGTGGCATAAGTTTCGGTTTTACCGTTATCGAGAGCAACCACGATGGCATCGCCGCCGGCACTGATAATTTTGCCCGGATTATCGGCAACAATTGTCCGACCTAGAGTAGTAGCGATAATACCTTCCATACCGGTACCGACAATGGGGGCTTCGGGCGAAACCAGCGGAACTGATTGGGTCTGCATGTGAGATCCCATCAGGGCGCGGGTAGCATCATCATGGTCAATAAAGGGAATCAGGGAAGCGGAAGTGCCGACAATTTCATTAGGAACCAGATCAATATAATCGACAGATTCGACCATACCTTCGGAGAATTCTCCTTGATAACGGACCGGAACCCACTTCTGATCAATTTGGCCGTCTTCTTTAATTTTAATACCTAAATGAGTGATATGGGCGCTATATTCATCGTCAGCATCGAGAAAAAGAGCATTATCGTCAACATAAGATTTGCCGCCTTTTTTGGTAACTTTTCGGAAAGGAGCTTCGAGGAAACCATAGCGATTAACCCGGGCATAGAGAGCCAAATAGGTGACTAAACCAATGTTGGGACCTTCAGGCGACCTAACGGTACAAATGCGACCGTATTGGCTGGAATGAACATCGCGGATCGAGAACGCGGCGCGTTCGCGGGTCAGACCACCAACACCAACCACAGTTACCCGGCGGAGTAAATCAAGCTCGGCCAACGGATTGGTTTGATCCAAAATGGCAGACAATTGATTGCTGCGGAAAAAAGTGTTTAATGAAGAAATTAATGGCTGGGGGTTGATCATTTGGGAGGGAGCCGGTCTTTCTTTGGTAGAAATCAGAGACATTCTCTCTTTAACCATTCTTTCAAAGCGAGCCAGAGCCGGACGAATGGCTACCTGGGAAACGATTTCGCCACAACGGCGGAGACGGCGGTTGGCGAGGGAATCAATATCATCAAGACGGGTTTGTTCACCTTTCTGGAGTTGAACTAAATATTTGATAGTGGCAATCAAATCTTCCTGGCGTAAAACCCAATTTTGTTTTTCGGCATCATCAAACTTAAAACCGAATTTTTTATTGATTTTGTAACGGCCGACATTGCCGATTTCATAAGTTTTAAGATCAAAAAATCTTTCCTGAAAAAACTTTTCGGCATTTTCGAGAACGACAGGCTCACCGGGCCGAAGTTTGCGGTAAAACTCCATGACGGCTTCTTCATAGTTTTTGGTGGGATCGGCCTGGATAGTGGAGTTAATAAAGTCGGAAAATTCGCCGACTAGCTGCTTGTCGCCCATGTTGCAGGCGGCGCGCAGGATAATAGTGGCGGGAAATTTACGTTTACGATCGATACGGGCAAAAATAACATCTTTTTTGCCGACGAAAAATTCCAGCCAGGAACCACGGACAGGACGGATTTCAGCATTGTATAAACTTTTGCCGGTAGACGGGTCAACTTCGCCGGTGAAATAGACACCCGGGGAACGAACGAGCTGATTGATCACTCCCCTTTCGATACCATTCACAACGAAGGTACCTTGGTCGGTCATGGTGGGGAGGTTTAAGAAAAAGACGTCTTCTTCGCGGATATCACCGGTGCGTTTGTTGGTTAATTTGGCCTGAATGCGGATAGGAATAGTGTAATTAAGACCTTTTCTTCTGGCTAAATCCGGAGTAATGGAAATCGGATCGAAATTGAGTTGCCCTAATTCCAACTGCCAGTTGTTGCCGGTATAGTCGGAGACGGGAGAGATGGAATGGAGAGTGGTACTGAGTTCTGTTTTTAAAAATTCTTGCCAGGATTCTTTTTGAATGGCAATTAAATCGAGTTTGGGTAAATTTTTATATTTTTTACCCCAATTGGTTCTTTTGGCGGAAGGCATCAAAGGTTTGTTAACAATTAATGAAAACAGACGAGTTATGTTCCAACCGCTCGCCGAATGTGGAGAATTATATACTGATTATATACGTAGAACAAGAGGGAGATTTAAATAAACAAATCGGGGTTATTTAAAACAAAATTAATGTCGTTTTGATAATTTTTACATTTTTCGGTATTCAGGATATTATCCAGGCTGGATACGTTAAAGGTAATAGAGTATTTTTTATCTTCCTTCGAAAAATAGATAGTGAATAATTCTCCGACTCCTTGAGCACTGATAGTAATTGTTTCGCGATTTTTGACTGTATATTTAACTTGGCTTAACAATGGATCAAGAGAATTTGTTTGATAAAATTTTTGAACAAATTGGGTCAGGTCACCGTTATCATTAGCTTTGGTGGTATTTAACCAAAGACAATTGGAGGAAGTCTGGTAATCACCGTTGGGTCTTTTTACCCAGTTATTTTGAGAAATATTGTCGGTAAATTTAAAAGTGGAGAGGATTTGAGTAATTTCTTGATTTACCTGACTATCAGAATTTTCTTTGTACAGGAGTGTAAAGTAGTTTGTATTATTGTTAAAAGTAAAATAAACTTGTTTTTCTGAATTAGGTGTGAGATATGATATTTTTTTTGCCGAAATATTTCCAAGCTTAATGATCTGGACACCATTGCTTGAAAGTTTTGAAATATCA
>JAPLYY010000114.1 GCA_026395315.1 Candidatus Shapirobacteria bacterium
CAATTTTCCATTTCTATCTCTTACCCACCTCTTGAGTCACTCAAAGGTAAACCTTTCCTTCCACAAAACCGCCAATTCCAATGGACCAACACCGGTAATGTTATTTTGCCGGTTATTCCGGCTTATGGCGCTACCGCTTTAAAACAATTAGGTTACCAAGTTTACTGGGACGATGCTATTGCTGAAAAAATTAGTTATCAAACCTGGCTTTCCCGAACAATCAAAAGAAAACCTAATCTTATTTTTATCGAAACCAAAACCCCTGTTGTAAAAAAACACTGGCTGATTATTACGGAAATTAAAAAACTTTTACCCAAAAGTAAGGTCATATTGATGGGTGACCATGTGACAACTCTCCCCGAAGAATCCCTAAATATGTGTCCTGTCGACTATATTATTACCGGCGGTGATTATGATTTTATGATGATTAATTTATCTAATCATCTATCTCATAAAGAAAAACTCGAACCGGGATTTTATTATCGTCAAAATAAAAAAATAATTAACACCGGTAAGTTTGCTCTCAAACATCATGATCTCGATGTTTTACCAATCATCGATAGAAAATTAACTAATTGGCAACTATACGGCTTTAACAATACCAATTACAAATACAAACCCGGTGCCTACATTATGTCCGGCCGTGATTGCTGGTGGGGAAAATGCACTTTTTGCTCCTGGACCACTACTCATCCGTTTGGTACCTTTCGGACTTTCTCCGTTGAACACACTATCAAAGAAATCGAAAACCTGGTCTCTCTTGGAATCAAAGAAATCTTCGACGATTCCGGCACACTTCCTATAGGTCCCTGGTTAAATAAACTGTGTATGGAACTAATATCACGGGGTTTAAATAAAAAAATTGTTTTAGGCTGCAACATGCGCTTTGGTGCCTTAAATCAAGACCAATACAATTTACTAAAACAAGCCGGATTTAGATTCATCCTTTATGGTCTCGAATCATCTAATCAAAAAACTCTTGATAAAATCTGTAAAAATACCCGGGTTAGTGACGCCCGTAACGCCCTCATTCTGGCCAAAAATGCCGGTTTAGAACCCCACATTACCATCATGATTGGTTATCCCTGGGAAACCTTAAAAGACGCTCAAAACACTCTTGAAGAAGCCAAAACTCTTTTTCGCGATAGCCTCGCGGACAGTATGCAGGCCACTATCGTCATTCCTTACCCCGGTACGCCTCTATTTAAAAACTGTGATCAAAATAATCTTTTACTCACCCGAAACTGGGATAATTTCGATATGCGCCAACCGGTAATGAAAAGTCCCATCAACACCAAAGAGCAGCAAAAACTTATTCGTTCTTTGTTTCACGGTGTCTTAACCCCAAAGTTTTTAATCCGTAAAGTTTTTTCCATCCGCCATCTGGCAGATTTTAACCATCTTTTTACCTATGCTTTAAAATATTTGCAAAAATTACGTGACTTCCCCACAAATGACTAAAATAGATTTCATTATTCCCACTTTAAATTGCGCTGCCCAGCTTGAATTATGTTTAGAATCCATCTCTTCACAAACCTACAAAAATTATGACATTTATATCATCGATGGTGGATCAACCGACAAAACTATCGCCGTTGCCAAAAAATATAATTGTCTTATTTTAAAAAACCCTCTCAAAACTGCCGAAGCCGGTAAAGCAGTCGGCATTAAAAATTCTCATTCACCCTTTTTAGCCTTCGTCGACTCCGACAATATTCTCCCGTCATCCAATTGGTTAATCCAAATATTACTTCCTTTTTCCCAAAATAAAAACATTGTTGGTAGCGAACCATGGGCTTATACTTACCGTCCTCACGGCGGTTTTATTGAAAGATATTCCTCACTCACCGGTGTTAATGATCCCTACACTCTGATTGCCGGTAATTACGATCGGATTAATTATCTTTTTCCCGGATGGACTAATTTAAATATCGATATCAAAGATTTTCCTACCTATCAAATTGCCAAATTCAATCCACATCGATTATTTCCCACTATTGGAGCCAATGGCACGATCTTTAAACGATCTGTTTTTAAAAATTTCAAATCCGATTACTTTTTCGATATCGACATTTTAACCACTCTAAAAAATCCCATTTATTTTGCCAAGGTCAAAGTCGGCATTATCCATTCCTTTTGCGAGTCATCAATTTCCAAATTCTATCGCAAACAAATTCGCCGCGCCACCGATCTTTATATATATAGAAATCTTCGAAACTATTCACTTACTCAAAATAACTTAATCCCCACATTAAAATTTATTTTATACGTTTTACTGGTTATCCCCATGTTATACGATATGTTTAGAGGGTTTATTAAAAAACCCGATCCTGCCTGGTTTATACATCCTATCCTATGTATAATCACTTTGTATTGTTATGGGCTAACCACTATAAAAAACTTTTTTAAATTACTTAAGCCGGTTAACCGTAATCAATGGCAACAATAATCTGATGGATATTGAAAGTTATTCTCATTTGGCCATTCAATTCTATAGATATGATTTACCACCTCTATTAGTTAAATATTTTCCCAAGAAAATCAAGACCATTCTTGATTGCGGTTGTGGCGATGGATCAACATTATCAGCACTATTAAATTATGCTGACCGTCAAACAAAAATATATGCTATTGATCTCTCCCACCGGCGCATTAATTTAGTTAAAAAAAACTTCGATCGACGGATAATCGCCAGTGTTGACAATGCCGAAACTTTATTTACCATATCTGACAAGAAAATTGATCTATTTATTTCCGAACAAGTTTTAGAACATGTCAATGATCGAAAAATGGTGACAGCAATTACCCGTGTAACCAAAAGAAATTCCATAATTTATCTATCTACTGTCGTAAAATCAAAACATGCTTGGTATTTTTATAAAAACAAACAAAATATTTGGGTTTTGGACCCAACTCATTTACGTGAATACCCGAACAAATCATCTGTTTTAAAACTTTTTAATCAAACCGATTTCCAGTTTATATCAGAACACTATCAGCACTTTCATTTTCCTCTCCTTGATATGTTATTTAAAATTTTTAAATTTTCTAATCGACACATATTTTCTAATCATCGGTTAAACTACCTCAGATGTTTCAGCCTTCCTATTCCCGGATATTACAAATATGAAATAGTCTTAAAAAGAAAATGAAAAATTATTCCATCACTATCTGGATCCCTACTCGAAATGTTGCCCCAACCATAAAAGAAACCCTCGACAGCTTATTTGCTCAAAGTTACCAAAATTTTGATATTCACTTTCAGGATAACGGCTCCACTGATTCTACTGAAAAAATTATCAATCAATATAAAAATAAGTTTCCGGATAAAAAGATTGTTTTTAAAAAAAATTATAAAGACATTGGAGCTCTTACCTACAGTGCAGCTAGACCATATTTTAGCGGCGATATTACTGTCTTTTTAGCCGGTGATGATCTACTCAGCCAAGACGCTCTATTTGAAATTAATCAGGTATTCAACAAATTTCCTGATATTGGCGCTGTTACCCGGCCGTATTTTTGGTTCACTAAAGATTGTTATCATCCCATCAGAGCTAAAAAAATATTAAATCATTATCACCACACCAAACTTTCACTCTCCAGCAATTTTGATCAACTATCAACCATGATTTCTACCATCGACCAAATATCCGGATTGGCATTTAAAACCAAATATTTACCCCGACACCAATTTCCCAGCCCCTGGACTTCAACAGTATCTACATTTATGACTATTTTTCGGGACCATCCCGTAGTCATGCTTAAAAACTATACCGTTGCTGTTAGAATCAGTCAATACAATGATTCCCGTCAAAAGAATACTTTAAAACACTCTCCTGTTCTTAGTTGGGTCCAAATGACAAACCAAATATTTAAAGACATTAAATATCGTTCTTTTAAACGTCAGTTGATTTCTAATTTTATCGCTATCAACTATGTCGGTTTAATCCAAATTAAAAATTTCGGGACTCTCAAAGGTGTTTTTAAAGAAATATATTATTTAATAAAATACCGGTCTTTAAATATTTTTTCACCTAGTTTTTGGTTTTATTCTCTACTGTCTATTTTCATACCTGGTACCT